>JAQGON010000174.1 GCA_028293565.1 Verrucomicrobiota bacterium
GACGACGAAGGGGACCATCGGCAATATTGGGAATGTTAGCGTCAAGCTAACCGGCACCGCCGGCGGCGCCACGGCCACCGGACTGAAAAATGTCACGTTCGATGCGCGCGTCACTGCCGGTGAAGTCGCGGGCAAGCCCGCTTCGACGGTGAACAAGTTAGGCAATATCTCCGTGGCTCTCACCGGCCAGGACGGCGCCAGTGTCGGACTCGACAGCGTCAACTTTGAGGGAGATACCATCGGCAATACCAAAGTGACCGTGAACCGCGGTAAGGCGACGGCGGCGACGGCCCAGGCCGCGATGGGTGTGATGTATCGAGCCACGAATACCATTGGCACTCTCAGCTTCGATGGCGATGCCACGACGGATCAGGTATCCGGACTCCAGGTCTGGGCCGGTAGCAAAGTCGGCGCTCTGACCGTCCATGCGAAAACCGCCGCCAACGGCAGCCTGGTCGGAAGCGATATCCTGGCCGGCCAGTCGCTCGTGCTCACCGGCGCCACCGCGGCGGACGTCACCACCGCCCTCGCCGGCGCCGCCTTGGGGAACGTCACGGTCTCCGGCTCCCTCACCAATACGAAGCTGGTCGCAGGCGCGAAGATCGGCGCCGTCACGGTCGGCGGCGCGGCCACGGGCTCGCTCATCGTCGCGGGCGCCGTCCTGGACGGAGACTTCATCTTCGACGGAGACGAGACCTACCAGCGGGCTGCTTCCATCGCCTCGGTGACCGTCAAGGGCGCCTTCTCGACGACCTCGATCGTCGCGGGCGTCGATCCCGGGAATTCCATTTTCGGCGACGCGGGCGACGCCCTGGCCGCCGTCGCCGGTGTCCTCGCCGACGCGACGAGCCAGATCGGCGCCGTCACCCTTTCCGGAGTTCCGACCGACCTCATCGCCGCCACCGCCACGACGCACCAATACGGCATCGAGGCCGCGCTCCTAAAAGGCATTAAGACCGGCACGGGAGTCTCAGTCACGCAGTTCCCCAACGCCCTCTTCCTGGACGCCGGCCCCCAAGGCGAAGACAACGCCGATGTCTTCGTGCGCACTGTTACCTAGCCGTTCCTCTCAGCGCTCCCGCGCCTCGCGCCTCCGCGCCTCGTCCTCGTCCGTGCTGGCGGCCGGCGCATCCGGTGCCGTCTCGACGCCGCCGCCACCGAGCACGAGGAAGCTGCTGAAATCGCGATTCAAGCTGCGGGCGCATTGCTCCCGGAGCTGGATCGAGGCGTCGTCGAGGGCACCGGTGAGTTGCGTGAGGCCATTGACCAGGTCGAACTCGGGCGCGGCAATATTGATCGTGCCGGCCTGCGTGCCCGTGGCGGTCAGCACACTTTCCGAGTTGAAGAAGTTTTGCGCGGTCAGCTCGATGTTTCCTCCCTGTCCCGCTGCGGCATTCGCGCTGATCACGGCATGGTCGAGGATGACGAAGCGGGGATCGATGAAGATATTGCCTCCGCTGCCGGACGCGCCCGCCGCACCGACCAGGCGCACGCTGCCGGCGGTTGCGGTGATCTGGCTTTCGCGCACGAGCAAGGTATCCCCGACGAGCAGGCGGACACTGCCGCCACTCGCACCGGCAGAGGCCGTGATGGAGCTGCCGCCGGTGAGGTCGACGCGGTTCCCCGCGGTGATCACGATCACGCCGGCGTTGGCGAGCCGGGCAGAGGTTGAGATGGTGCTTTCCGAATCGACCGAAAGATCCTCCCGCACGCGCAGCATCACGTCTCCCGCGGAACCGGCGCCGGTGGCCAGGGCGGCCAGCGAGCTGCCGTGCGAGACGCCTATTCTCCGCGCGTCGATTTGCACGCTCCCGGCGGCCGCGGGTCCTGTCGAGGAGGACTTGATCGCGGCGCCGTGATCGAGCGAAAGCGACGTCACCCGCATGGCCAAACTGCCACCGACTCCGCTTCCGCCGGAGGTGGCGGCAATGGTGCCTCCGGTGTCGAGTTGCGCGGCTCCGGCTTCGATCTTCACCGTCCCGCCGGCGCCAGAACCCGAGGTGCTGGCGCTGATCTGGCCGCCGCCGGTGACGTTTAGTGCGCCGGTAACGTTGAGCCTGAGGTCTCCCGCGGCTCCGGTCGCCCCGGACGCGGAGTTCGCCCTCACGCCGGTGAAGGCAGCCGGCCCGGACGACCCGTCGATCACGATCGATCCGGAATGCACGATGACATCCCCTGCATCGCCCGCCCCGGACGTTCCAGCCGCGATCTGCCCACCTGACTCGATCTGCAAATCGCCCGTCCGAATCGCGATCGTGCCACCGCGCCCGCCCGCCGAGGTGTTTGCCAGGATCTGGCCGCGATCGGCGAGGACCAGTCCGTTGGCCGTTACCTCGACCCTGCCCCCGTCTCCCCGGCCCGCGGTGGCGGCGGAGATGGACCCCTTCCCGCGGAGCTCCACCTGACCTGCATGGACGCGCACGTCGCCCCCCGATCCGCCTCCGCCAAAATACCCATCAGCGCTCGTGGAGAAAATGCCTGTCCGCGGCGTGGTCCCTTCTCCATCGATCACGATGCGATTCGACGTGATCTCAACACTCCCTCCGTGGCCGCCATTTGTCGTGGAGGCGGAAACCTCACCACCTGAGTGGATCTCGAGCAGCGCCGTTTTGAGGTGAACGGTTCCGCCGGCCCCGCCTGGACTGGCGACGGGGACGCGGAGAATAGGGGGGAGGGCGACCAGCAAGGCGCTGACGAGCGGAAGCAAACCGGTATCCGCGATGATGCCGGTTCGCGCGGCAGCGCCCTCGCCATCAATGAAGACGTGGCCGGCCAGGATATTCACGTCGCCGGCGGCTGCCGCGTTTTCGGTCAGAGTCCCGATGGCGCCCCCGCGCAGGAGGGTGAGCGTATCGGCCCGCACCGTCACCGCGCCGGCCGGTCCGCCGGAAACCACGTTGAAACTCGAGGCGGTGATGCCCGCCTCGATAATCGGAATGGCGCTCGGATCCTTGATCAGAATGTCATTTGCAATCACGAGCACATCGCCGCTGGCACCGCGGGTAAAGCTACTCGTGGCAATGAAACCACCGCCTTCGATCGTCAGATGACAGGCATGGACGCTGATCCTGCCCGCGACGCCGTAGATCAGGTCGGACCTGAAGTCTTTCGTTTTGCCACTGACGGCGAAGAAACCGCTGTTCGTCCCGGAGATCAGGATGCGTGGGGCGCTCACGACCATGTCGCCGCCGCGGCCCGCCCCGTAAGTGTTGGTCGCGAATTGTCCCGTGCCAAGCAGCCTGAGGCTCCCGGTGGCAGTCACCGTGATGTTCCCGCCCCGGCCGGCCCCGCTGGTGATGGCCTCGATACCTGTAATCGGCGTACCCGCGAGTGCTCCGAGTAAAGTCGGATTGCCCGGCCCATCCACGATGATATTTGTGGCCAGCACCGTGATGTTACCGCCGGCGTTCTCGGTCCCTTCGGCCGAAATGCCGGTAAATAGAATGGGAGTCGAACCAAAGACTTTTTGCGTGATCGAGAGATTCCGGGCGGTGATGTTGACGCTGCCGGCATCTCCATGACCGAAGCTGTCCGCGACGATCTGCCCGTGATTTGCAATGACGAGGTCCTCGCTGCGCACCGTGACCGCGCCGCCGTGCCCGACACCTGTCGAGTACACGTCCGAGAAAATGCCGGTGTGAGAATCAATCCCCTGGCCGTCCACCCGGAGCCTGGGGGCCGTGACCTCGACGCTGCCCGCATCTCCCACCCCGTAGATGTCGGCGGTAATCTGACCGCGCCCGAGGATGACGAGGTCCTCGCTGCGCACGGTAACCGCGCCGCCGTGCCCGATACCGGTCGTGGCCACGTCCGAGGAAATGCCGGTGAAGAAATTGACCCCTTGGGCGTCCAGGCGGAGCCTGGCTGACGCGACGGCGACGGTGCCCGCATCGCCCACCCCGCGGATGTCGGCGGTAATTTGACCGTGGCCGAGAATGACGAGGTCGTTGCTGCTGACCATAACCGGACCGCCGTGGCCATGCCCAGTCTTGTTCACGTCGGAAGAGATGCCGGTAAAGGATCCGAGCCCCTGACCGTCGATGAGGAGCGTCGAAGCCGAGACGCGGACGCTTCCGGCATCCCCGTGGCCGGAGGTGTCGGCCGCAATTTGACCGCCCCCGAGAATGACGAGGTCGTTACTGCTGACCATGACCGGACCGCCGTGGCCATGCCCTGTCGTGGCCACGCCCGAGGAAATGCCGGTGAAAAGATTGATCCCCTGGCCGTCCACGCGGAGCCTGACGGCCGTGACGTCGACGCTGCCCGCATCGCCGACGCCGCGGATGTCGGCGGTAATCTGACCGTGGCCGAGAATGACGAGGTCGTTGCTGCTGACCATAACTGGACCGCCGTGGCCATGCCCGGTCGTGTTCACGTCGGAAGAGATGCCGGTAAAGGATCCGAGGCCCTGACCGTCGATGAGGAGAGTCGAGGCCGAGACGCGGACGCTCCCCGCATCCCCATGGCCGGACGTGTCGGCCGCAATTTGTCCGCCCCCCAAAAGTGAGAGGTTTTCGCGGACGGAGACCACGACGTTGCCGGCATGCGCAAAGCCGGCCGACTCCACGCGGGAACTGATTTCCGTCCGCTTCGGCGATCCGCGACCGTCTATCGTCACGGTGCTTGCGGTGACACTCACATTTCCGGCCGGCGCGTTGCCGAAGGTGGCCGCCGAAATGGAGGCAGTTCCGAGGAGGCTGATCTCGTCTGCGGTGACGAGCACGTCGCCGCCCGCGCCATTCGCGCCCTCCGCCACGTTGGCGATGATGCCGATGTATGCTTCCGATCCGGCAGCCAGCGAGGTCATACCACCGTCGACCACAATCGACGGCGCCTCGACGCGCACCTTGCCGCCGGGTCCCGTGCCGAGGACGTTGGCGCGGATCTGGCCATCGTGGATGAGGAGCGAATCGGTGAGCCGCACATCAACATCTCCTCCCGCGGCCGCGCCGAGATTCCGGCTCTGCACCGTTGAGCCACCTTCGAGTTGCAACTGGCCGCCGCGGAGAACGAGTGCCCCACCGCCATCGCCGTCGATCTGCACGCTCGCGTGATTCCTCAGTTCGATCCGGCCCATCGCAGAGAGCACGTGCGCGGGCAGCGCGGCGAGTGCGTCCATCGAGGCTGGAACCTCCCCGCCGGCCGCGACGCTGACCAGGGCGAGCCGCGCGGAAGGGGCCGCGAGGGTGGCGGCGTGGAGAGTGAGGTTGCCCCCGACGACGGTGAAATCCGCGCCGGGCCGGGTCGCCAGTTGACTCCCGCTCACGCTCACCGGCGCGGCCGCCGCGGTCAGAAAGCCGAACGCGCTCACCGGCGCCGCGGTCAGCGTGAGATCGTGGGCTGCGTTTGCCACGTCGAAGCGCGCGTCGTCGGCGAGCCTTAAGTAGTCGGCCGTCGAAACTGCGAAGGAGCCGCTGACGTCGAGCCGCGCATTCGGGCCGAAGAGCACCCCCGCCGGGTTGATCAGGTAGAGATTTGCTCCCGGAATCTGACTGCGAATCGTCCCATCAATGGAGGACGTGCTGCCGCCGGTCACCCGCGCCAGGATATTTTGCACCGATGTGGCGTCCGAAAAGGGGCCGCCGAACGTGGCGGATTCATTCGTCGCGAGGCCGAAGGCGGCGAAGCTGAAGAACAGATTGCCGCCGACCTGTTTCCCCATCGTAGCGCGGATGCCGTAGTCGTTCCGGCCGCTTGTGTTGCTGGTGATCGCCGGTTGCTGCGTCTGTCCCAGGCGCTGGTCGAGCACGACGCTCGGCGGGGCGGTGAGCAACACCGCGGTACGGAGGAATCCGAAGGCGCTGACGGGAGCGACGGCGAGATTGCGCAGGGCCGCATTGGGAGCGCCTGCCACTCGCGGCTTGATTCCTGTGAGTGACCCGCCGGCTTTCTCCAAGAGCCGCTTCGCTTTCACGGCTCCCATGGGAAGAACGGGAAGCTGTCCGCCGGGCCGCGCAGCCGCGGCGGAGCGAAGTTCTGCACCGCTCGCGCCTGCCGTTCCGAACAGACAAAGCACCACCGCTCCCAGTGCTCTGAAAGACATGCCGCCGCGCGTGGAAAACGGCGCAGGGAGAACCTTCACATCGCTTGTTTTAATGCCGAATATAAACTGTAGCGAACCAATTCGGGGGCGCGAGATTCGAGCATTCCGTGCCCGCGCGAATGTCGCACCCACTAGCGAACCCGCCGCGCCACGTCGGATTCCGTGCTGGCGGCCGGTCCATCTGGCGCCGGCTCGACGCCGCCTCGGCCGAGCACCAGGAAGCTGCTGAAATCGCGATTCAAGTGCCGCGCGCATTGCTCGCGGAGTTGCGTCGAGGCATCGACCAGCGAGCCGCTGAGCTGGGCCAACCCATTTTGCAGATCGAGCTCCGGCGCGACAATGTTGATCGTGCCCGCCTGCGTGCCGGTGGCCGTGATCGCGCTTTCCGAACCGAAGAAGTTGTCGGCAAACAACTGGATGTTTCCTCCGCTGCCGGCCGCGGCGTTCGCGCTGATGAGCGCGTGGTCGAGAATGACGAATCGCGGATCGATGAAGATGTTGCCGCCGCTGCCGATCGTCCCGGACGGTCCGCTGAGCTGACCCGCGAGCCGGACGCTTCCGGCCGTCGCGGTGATCTGGCTCTCGCGCAGCAGCAGCATCTCGCCGGCTTGCAGGCGGATGCTCCCGCCGCTCGCGCCGGCCGAGGCGGTGATGGCGCTTCCGCCCGTGAGCTCGATGGACTGACCGGCGAGAATCGTGATCACGCCGGCATTTCCGGAGCTCGCCGAAGTCGACACGGAGCCGCCCG
>JAQGON010000175.1 GCA_028293565.1 Verrucomicrobiota bacterium
TCGATGCGCTCGCGCGTTTTATTCCCGGCGTTCTCGGGGAGGAAAAGTCATTGACGCACGAATCCTTCACCAGCAAGTTGCTCGACTTTCCTCAATACACGCGTCCCGCCGAATATCGAGGCATGTCGGTTCCAGAGGTCCTGCTTTCTGGAAACCATGCCGAAATCGAGAAGTGGCGGCATGCGAAGCAGGTGGAAAAGACCCGCCAGGTCCGTCCCGATTTACTCAAATAAACAGCCATGAATCCGATCATCTCCGAAATCACCGCCCAGCAGGTGAAAAAAGACATCACGCCCTTCAAGGTGGGCGACGGCGTGCGCGTGCACACGAAGGTCCGCGAAGGCGACAAGGAGCGCGTTCAGGTCTACTCCGGCATCGTCATCGCCCGCAAGGGTCATGGCATTCACGAGACGTTCACCGTCCGCCGCATCAGCTATGGCGAGGGCGTGGAGCGCGTGTTTCCCGTCAACTCCCCGAACATCGAGAAGATCGAGGTTGAGCGCGAGTCGGAGATAATGAAGGCGCGCCTTTATTACCTTCGCCACCGCACCGGCAAGGCGGCCGTCGCAGTCAAGGCCCGCGAGAATCGCGTCGCCGCCCCGGCCGCCGCTCCCGCTCCCGCCCCGGCTGCGAGCTGAGCAGCGATCGCTGCATATCCTTCGAGCGAGCCTGTCACTGGGCTCGCTTTTTTATTGCCCGGTCCCGGATCGTTCACCGCGAAGAACGCCAAGGGCGCGAAGGGGCGAAACCGGGCGACAGGCATTTCGGACCGATCTTCGCGCCCTTCGCGATCTTCGCGGTGAAACATCGGGAATTGCTCCGCGAAATTCTGCTTTCCCGTCCCGCTCCGCGAGCGTAGTCCTTTTCACCCCTTCCATCATGCCGCTCCAGACCACCCTCCTCGCCCAAGCTGCCACCCAAGCCCGCGGGCTTGCCATCGACGCCGTGCACAAGGCGGGCATCGGCCACCTCGGTCTTCCCTTGGGATGCGCGGAAATCGGCGCGGTGCTTTACGGACACGCCCTCGCGCACAATCCCGCCGAGCCGCGCTGGCTCAACCGCGACCGCTTTGTCCTCTCCGCCGGACACGGATCGATGTTTCTCTACGCCTGGCTTCATCTCACCGGCTACGATCTCTCGCTCGAGGACATCACGAACTTCCGCCAGCTGCATTCGAAGACGCCGGGGCATCCGGAATTCCACGACACGCCCGGGGTCGAGGCGACCACCGGCCCCCTCGGCCAGGGAATCGCGAACGCCGTCGGCATGGCGATCGCCGGCCAGATGGCGTTCGCGCGCTTCAACACGCCCGACCATGCAATCTTCGACTATCACATCGTCTGCCTCGCGGGCGACGGCTGCATGCAGGAGGGCGTCGGCATGGAGGCGGTCGAGTTCGCCGGCCACCAGCACCTCGACAACCTCATCCTGATCTACGACTCGAACGACGTGACGCTCGACGCGATGGCGAACAAGACGCAGAGCGAGAACACGGCCGCGCGCTTCAAGGCGATCGGGTGGGACGTGCAGACGGTCGACGGCCACGACATGGCGGCGTTCCTGAAGAGCTTCAACAAGGCCAAGCGCGCCACGACGGGAAAACCGCAGCTGATCGTCGCCCGCACGATCATCGGCAAGGGCATTCCCGAGGTGCAGGGCACCGCGAAGGCGCACGGCGAGGGCGGCGCGAAGTTCGCGGACTCGGCCCGTCTCGGGCTCGGACTGCCGGCCGATCAGCATTTCTACGTGAGCGAGGACGTGCGCACCTATTTCGCCGCGCAGCGGAAGCGTCTCGTGCGCGCGGGGAAAAAATGGCACCAGGCGTTCAACGCGTGGCGGACGGCGCATCCCGACAGGGCGGCGTTGCTGGATTCGGCGCAGTCGTTTCCCACCGCAGCGCACCTGCTCGAGCAGATTCCCGTTTTCCCGGCCGACACGAAGCACCCGGGCACGCGCGGCTCGGGGCGGGAAGTGCTGCAGCCCCTCGCGGCCGCCGTGCCGCTGCTGATCAGCGGGTCGGCGGACCTCCATGGCTCGACGTACAACTACATCAACGCCGACAAGGATTTTGACCCCACCAACCGGTCCGGGCGGAATATCCGCTTCGGCATTCGCGAGCACGCCATGGCCGCGATGTGCAACGGCATCGCCTACGACGGAATTTTCCGCGCTTCGTGCGCCACCTTTTTGGTGTTCGCCGACTATTCGCGCCCGCCGATGCGCCTCGCCGCGCTCTCGAAACTGCCGGTGGTCTATATCTACACGCACGATTCGGTGGGTGTGGGCGAGGACGGTCCCACGCACCAGCCCGTCGAAACGGTTTCCGCGCTGCGCCTGATCCCGAATTTCGACCTGATCCGCCCGGCTGATGCCGAGGAGACCGCCGGCGCGTTCGCCGCCGCGCTCGAACGCCGGGATGGACCGACGCTGCTCGCGCTCACGCGCCAGGCGGTGCCGATGCTGAACGAAATTCCGCCACACGTCCGGCGCGCCGGCGTGCTCAAGGGCGGCTACGTGGCGATCCAGGAGACCGCGCCCCTCACTCATATTCTGATTGCGACGGGTTCGGAACTTCAGCTGGCGGTGGCCGCCGCGAAGGAGCTGGGCGCCGCGACGCGCGTCGTCTCGATGCCCTGCACCCAGCGGTTTGACCGCCAGCCCGCGGAATACCGCGAGAGCATTTTGCCGTCGGCGTGCCGCAAGCGCGTCTCGGTGGAGGCGGGCGTGACGAGCTACTGGGCGAAATACGTCGGCCTCGACGGAAAGTCCGTGGGCATCGATCGCTTTGGGCTGAGCGCACCGGCGCCGCAGGTGTTCAAGGCCCTCGGGATCACCACCGAAGCGGTCGTGGCGGCGGCGCGGTCGTTGTAAGCGCGGGCAGGTAGCACGGGTCTCCGACCCGTGTAGTGAGACGCCGCTGGCGGGGAACGCCGGGTGACATCGTTGAGCCCGAATCCAGCTTCACGGGTCGGAGCCCCGTGCCACCTCGCAGGCATGCCATGCAAGAAAAACTAAGTGCCCCACCAGCTTTCGCTTGTATTTGTCGTTAGCTCCCTAACCATCGGCCCTCCTTCGAAACCTTTTTCTGCACGATCATGCCGCTGTTGATGCTCAAGAATCTCCCTCGCTACGAGTGCCTGCTCGCGGCGGCGAAGGAGTTTCCCGACCTGGACCCGTCGGCGTGCGAGGCATTTCTCCATTTGCTGCGCGCCGGGGACGAGTGCTTTCGCGCCGTGGAATCGAACCTCGCGCGGCACAATATTTCGCAGGGGCGGTTCGGGGTTTTGATGTCGCTCCTGAATAATTGCCGCGGCGAAAGCTCGCCGACGGCGCTGAGCCCGGCGGAACTGGCCGACCGCACCGCCGTCACGCGTGCGACCATGACCGGCCTCATCGATACCCTGGAGCGCGACGGCTTGGTCACGCGCGTTCCCGACACCGAGGATCGTCGCATGATGGCTGTCGGCCTGACGGAGAAGGCACGGACGCTGCTTCATGAGATTCTTCCCGATCATTTCCGGCGGATGACCGCGCTGATGCAGTCGCTGGATGAATCCGAGCGCCGGACGCTGGTCCAGCTGTTGAACAAAATCCAGGAGCAGGCTGCCGCCATGGCGCCGCCCCCTGCGCCGCTGGCCGCGACGCTGTCCTGATCCATCTCCGCTTTTCCTCTCGCTTCGACCTTCGCTTCGAATTTCCCGACCCACCACCATGCTCAAGAAATACACCCTCACGACCCTTGGGGTAATTGCCATCGTTGCCGCCATCATCGGCACCAAGATCCTTCAGTTCCATGCCATGGCCGCCGCCGGCGCAGCGATGGTCATGCCACCCGAGACGGTGACGTCCGCCGAGGTGCACGAAGCCAGCTGGGAGACGAATATTTCCGCGACGGGCTCCATCGCGGCGGTCCAGGGAGTCACCGTTTCCGCCGAGATGGCTGGCAAGGTCGTCAAGATCGCCTTCGAGGCGGGCTCGACCGTCGTCGCGGGTGACCTCCTGGTGCAGCTCGACACCTCCACCGAGGAGGCGGAACTCCGCGCCGCCGAGGCGGCCGCGACGCTCGCGAAAGTCAATCTGCAGCGGGCGAACGAGCTCCGGGAAAAGAACACCAATTCACAGGCGGAAGTCGACGCGGCGGACGCGCAGGCCAAGCAGGGAAGCGCCCAGGCGGACAATATCCGGGCGGTGATCGCCAAGAAAACCATCCGAGCTCCCTTCGCCGGCCGCCTCGGGCTGCGCCTTGTCAATCTCGGGCAGAACCTCAAGGACGGCGATCCGATCGTCTCGCTCCAGACGCTGGATCCGATCTACATGAATTTTTCCCTGCCCCAGCAGCGCATTCCCGTGCTGGCGGTCGACGGGCCGGTCCGCGTGGCCAGCGACGCCGCGCCGGGAACGGTCTTTCACGGCAAGCTCACCGCCATCAGCCCGGACGTCGACATCGCGACCCGCAACGTCCGCATCCAGGCGACGCTCGCCAACACCGGCGAAAAGCTTCGTCCCGGCATGTTTGCCAACGTCACGGTGGTGCTTCCGGAGCAGCAAAAGGTGCGCGCGATTCCGGTTTCGGCGGTGCTCTACGCGCCCTATGGCGATTCCGTTTTCGTCATCGACAGCAAGAAAAATGAGAAAACGGGCCAGTTGGAGAAGGTCCTCCGCCAGCAGTTCGTCCGCCTCGGCACGACCCAGGGCGATTTTGTCGCGGTCGTCAACGGGTTGAAGGACGGCGAAAGCATCGTCTCGTCGGGCGTCTTCAAGCTGCGTCCGGGCATGGCCGTCGTGATCGACAACACCCTGGCGCCAAACGCCAAGCTCGCCCCCAAGCCCAGCGAAAGCTGAGCGCGGCGAACGGCTTTGCGCGGCACGAATCGGCACCATGAAATCATTTACCGACCTCTTCATCATCCGCCCGGTCCTCGCGATCGTGGTGAGCCTCGTCATCATCATCGCCGGCCTCCAGGCGTACCGTTCGCTCAACGTCCGGCAATATCCGCGCAGTGACAACGCCTCCGTCAGCATCGCGACGGTGTATGTCGGCGCCAGCGCGGAACTCGTGCGCGGCTTCGTCACCACGCCGCTGGAGCAGGCGATCGCGGCCGCGGACGGCATCGATTACATCGTGTCGAAGAGCCTCCAGGGCTACTCGCTGATCAACGTCCGTCTGAAGCTCAACTACGAGCCGATCAAGGCCCTCGCCGAGATCAGCGCGAAGCTGAACCAGGTCCGCAACGACCTGCCGCCCGAGGCCGAGGTGCCCGCGATCAGCGTGCAGTCCGCCGACAGCCAGTTCGCATCGGCCTACCTCAGCTTCGCGTCGGACATCCTCTCGCAGAGCGAAATCACCGACTACCTCGTGCGCGTCGTCCAGCCGCGCCTCGCGGCGGTTGCCGGCGTGCAGCGCGCGGACATCCTCGGCGCGCGCACGTTCGCGATGCGCATCTGGCTGAAACCGGACCGGATGGCCGCGCTCAACATCAGCCCGGCCCAGGTGCGCGCCGCGCTCGCGGCGAACAATTACCTCGCGGCCGTCGGATCGACGAAGGGCGCGCTGGTCCAGGTCAACCTGACCGCGAACACCGACCTGCATTCCGTCGACGAATTCAAACAGCTCGTCATCCGCCACCAGAACGACACGACGGTGCGGCTCGAGGACATCGCGGATATCGCGCTGGGCTCCGAGGACTACGACACCGAGGTCCATTTTTCGGGCCAGACCGCGGTGTTCATGGGAATTTATCCCCTGCCCAACGCCAACACGATCGACGTCGTGCAGCGCGTGCGCACGGAACTCGAGTCGCTGAAAAAAGGCCTGCCGAGCGGCCTCGAGGCGCGCATCGGCTACGACGCCTCGGAATACATCAGCAACGCGATCCACGAGGTGACCCACACCCTGCTGGATACCCTCCTGATCGTCGTCATCATCATCTTCCTCTTCCTCGGATCGTTCCGGTCCGTCCTCGTGCCAGTGGTGGCGATCCCGGTCTCGCTGATCGGAGGAATCTTCCTGATGCAGGTGTTCGGGTTCACCATCAACCTGCTGACGCTCCTCGCGATCGTGCTCTCGGTCGGACTCGTCGTCGACGACGCGATTGTCGTCGTCGAGAACGTCGAGCGTCACCTGCGCGAGGGCCGCACGCCGTACGACGCCGCCATGCTCGGCGCGCGCGAGCTGATCGGCCCCGTCATCGCGATGACCATCACGCTGGTGGCCGTGTACGCCCCGATCGGCCTGCAGGGCGGCCTGACGGGTTCGCTGTTCCGGGAATTCGCGCTCACGCTCGCCGGGGCCGTGACGATTTCCGGAATCGTCGCGCTGACGCTTTCGCCGATGATGTCGGCCTATCTGCTGCGCAGCGCCGCGGAGGAGGAAAAGGGGTTCACCGGCTGGGTGAATCACCACTTCGACCGGCTGCGGGCGTCGTATGGGCGGGTGCTGGCGGGCACGCTCCGCGTGCGTCCGCTGGTGTATGCGGTGTGGGTGATCTTCAGCCTGCTCGCGATTCCGATGTACATGTTTTCGCCGAAGGAACTGGCGCCCTCCGAGGACCAGGGCGTGATCTTCGGCATCATCAACGCCGCGTCGAACATCTCGAGCGACGAGAAGAGCATCTACGGTCACGCTGCCGAGCAGGCGTTTCTGACGACGCCCGAGGTTGACCTGACCTTCCAGATCCTGCTTCCGCCCTCCGCGGGCGCGGGGCTCGGCGCCGACGGATTCGGCGGCATGGTCGTGAAGCCGTGGAAGCAGCGCAGCCGCACGGTCTCGCAGATCGTGCCGGAAGTGCAGGCCAAGCTTTCGAAAATCCCCGGCCTGCAGGTGTTCGCCGCGACGCCGTCCGCGCTGCCCGGCGGCAGCAATTTCCCGATCGAGTTCGTCATCGCCTCCACGGCGGACGCCGACCAGCTGCTCGAATTCGCGCAGAAGATCCAGGGCAAGGCCGCGCAGAGCGGCATGTTCTTCTTTCCGCCGCAGATCGACCTGAAGATCGACCAGCCGCAGGCCGAGGTGGTGATCGACCGCGAAAAAGCGGCGGCGCTCGGGCTCAACCTGTCGCAGGTCGGCGCCGACCTCGCCTCGGCGATGGGCGGGAATTTCGTCAATCGCTTCAACATCGCCGGCCGGAGCTACAAGGTGATCCCCCAGCTGGTCCGCGCCGAAAGGTTGAATCCTGACCAGTTGAAGGACGTCTATGTGACGGGGCCGAACGGGCAGCTGGTCCCGCTCAGCACCATTGCGACCATCAAAAACCACACCGTGCCGCGGTCCCTCAACCGCTTCCAGCAGCTCAACGCGGTCAAGCTTTCCGGCATGACCAACCGCACCCTCGACCAGGCGCTCAAGGTCATGGAGGACGCGGCGCACGAGATTCTCCCGCCGGGCTACACCATCGATTACACCGGCGAGTCGCGCCAGCTCCGCACCGAGGGCAACAAGTTCCTGCCGGCCTTCATCCTCGCGGTCGTCCTCATTTTTCTGGCGCTGGCCGTCCAGTTCAATTCGTTCCGCGATCCGCTTGTCATCCTCCTCGGGTCCGTGCCGCTCGCGATGTTTGGCGCGCTGCTCTTCACGTCGCTGAAAATGCCGAACCCCAATCTGCCGTACTGGACGAGCGGTTGGACGACCACGATGAACATCTATGCCCAGGTCGGGCTCGTCACGCTGGTCGGCCTGGTCGCCAAGAACGGAATCCTGATCGTCGAGTTTGCCAACAAGCTCCAGGAGGCGGGCAAGGGGAAGCTCGACGCCGTCCACGAGGCGTCGATGACCCGGCTGCGGCCGATCCTCATGACCTCGGCCGCGACGATCGCCGGACATTTCCCGCTGACCCTCGTCACCGGCGCCGGCGCCGCGGCGCGAAACTCCATCGGCCTGGTGCTCGTCGGCGGCATGACCATCGGCACGATCTTCACGCTGTTCGTCGTTCCTTCCCTGTATGTGCTGATGGCGAAGGACCACACGAAGGAGCGAAAAGCCAAAACCGCGGTCTCCAGCCTCGCCACTCCCGTCGCCGCCAAATAACCCATTCTTTCCATGAAATCCGCCCGTCTTTTGTCCCACGCGGTCACCTCGCTCGCCGTTTTCGCGCTGGGCCTCGCCGCCGCGAACGCCCAGCCGACGCCTGCCGCGCCGGTGCCCGACACGCTGGATCTCAGGACCGCGATCGGTTTCGCCCTGCGAAACAACTTCGCGATCCGCCAGGCGCGCGAACGCATCAAGCAGCAGGAGGGGATCGTCATCGAGATCCGCGCCCGCGAAATCCCGAATGTCGACGCCTCCGGCGCCTACCAGCGCAACGACACCGCCATCGCGCAGGCGGCGCCGCCGAGCGACCGCTACTGGTCGGTCAGCCTGCTTGCCACCCAGAATCTTTTCGCGGGCGGCGGGATCCGCTCGTCGATCAAGAGCTCGGAGCTGGCCCGCGACGCCGCGCTGCTGGACCTGAAGGCCGTGATCAACGACGCGCTGCTCGACGTCCGCGCGTCGTTTTATACGGTGCTCCTCACCCGCGAAAAAATCACGGTGCAGGAGAAGAACCTCGATCTGCTGCAGCAGCAGCTGAAGAACGTCTCGAATCGTTTTGAAGCCGGCACGGTGTCCTCCTTCGAGAAGCTGCGCGCCGAGGTGGCCGTGGCCAACGCGCAGGTGCCCCTGATCACGGCGCGGAACGATTATCGCCTGGCGATCGAATCCCTTCGCCAGGCTCTCGGATTCACCGGCACGCGGCAGCAGGATTTGAACAAGGTGCCGAACTTCCCCGGCACGCTCGACTACACGCCGGTGACCTTTGACCTCGCGTCGGCGTTCGATTCCGCCCAGGCGAACCGTCCCGACCTGCAGCGCCTCGCGAAACTGGCCTCGGCCCGCGAACAATCCGTCACGACCGCGCGCTCCACCTATTATCCGAGCGTCCAGGCGTTCGGCGGCTATGAATTGCGCAAGGGGTCGACGAACGCCTTCGGCGACTCGAAGGACGGCTGGCTCCTCGGGCTCCAGTCCAATTGGGCGATCTTCGACGGCCGCGCCACGTCGGGCCGCGTCGCGCAGGCGAGGTCGCTGCTGGAGCAGTCGCGTCTCTCGCTGACCGAAGCCGAGCTCAACACCGAGGTCGAAGTCCGCCGCGCCTATTCGTCCTGGCAGCAGGCGACCGAGCTCGCGGACGCCTCCCGCAAGGTGGTCAGCCAGGCCGAGGAGGCGGTGCGTCTGGCCACCGCGCGCTACGATGCGGGCACGGCCACTCAGCTCGACGTCCTGCAGGCCCAGGTCGATCTGACGACCGCCCGCATCAATCAGCTCCAGGCCTATTACGCGTACAACATCGCGGTCGCGTCGCTTCGCCGGGCCATGGGGCAGCCGGACGAATTCGTGACCGAGTGAGGTTTCGGCGTCGGCGAGGGCGCTCCATCCGTCCCCCCGCCGGCGTCCGCTGCATCGCCAGCATGCGGCTTCCGATCACAGCTCGCAACTTGGGGTATTCTGAGGTGTCCTCGTTCAGCGTATGAAATTCGGTCGCGGAGTTTTCGCCGGCCTGGTCGTGCTGGCCCTGCTGCTGCTCGCGGTCGCCGCCGTGTTTACGGACGCCGTTCAAACATGGGCGGTGCGGCGCGTCCTGGCCAGGTACCCCGGCGCCGCTGTCTCGGTCGGCCGGGTCTCGGCCGGATGGAGCCATGTCACGCTTCGCGACCTTCGTGCCGTCCAGTCGGGCGCCGTGCTGGTCGTCCCCTCGGCGGAAGCGGACTTGCCGCTGTGGTCCGCCGCGGTCTCCAAAAAACTGACGCTCCATCGGCTCGTCGCGCACGGGTGGTCCCTCGACCTGAGCCATGTTGCGAGGAAAATGGCCGCCGGATCGCCCCCGCCCGGGCCGGCAGCGCGTGAGCTTTCGCTGGTGACGACGGCGTCCGCCGCCGGGGAGGCGACGGCGGCGTCCGCCCCGAGGCCGGCCTTCGCGGGAATTTTTTCCCAGTTGAAATTTCCCTTCGACCTCGCGGTCGATGGCGTGGATCTCCGGGGCGACGTGATTCTCCCCGCGGTTCCCGGCCATCCGGTGGCCCGCGCCAAAGTCACCCTGACCGGCGGGGGCCTTGCGGCCGGCAAAGCCGGCAAATTCGATTACGCCGCCGTGGTTTCCTTTTCCGGAGGCGACGTCGCGGTCAGCACGGTCACGCTGCAGGGGACGCTCGGCATCGTGATGGATACGCCCCGGACCATCGCGCGCCTCGTCGCGGCGAATGCGGCCACGGCGGAGGGCCCGAAATTTCCCGCCGGCGTCAAGCTGGCGGTCGATTTGTCCGCGGCCCGGTCGGCCGGCGGCGAGAGCTACGCGGCCAGCATTTCGTCGGGCGCCAAGCAGCTGGCGGCGCTCGAGACCACCTATCCCGCGGGAGCGAGCCGGCTGGGAGGGAACTGGCGGCTGGACATGCGCGACTCCGACGTGGCGCCGTTTTCCTTCGGACGCGAGGTCCCGGCTTTCGAGGCGGTCGGCGAGGGCCGGTTCGACACCGACACGGCGTTCGCGGAAGTGCGCGCCAGCGGGAAGCTCGACACGATGCTGGACCGCCTGGGCGTCGTGGATGCGCGGTTGGCGAGTCTCGGCGCCGTTCACCTGAGCGCGGAGTTCGATCTCGCGCAGCGCGACGAGGCCACCCGGATCGACCAGCTGACGGTGACGATCGAGAGCGGGCGGCCCGTCGCGAAGGTGGAGGCGCTCCAGCCGTTCGAGTTCAACCTTCGCACCGGCGAGCTCAATGTCGCGGATCCGGGAAAGGACCTGCTCGGCGTCGTGCTGCAGGGCGTGCCGCTGGCCTGGATCGCGCCGGTTTTTGCGCAGCAGGGCGTCGCGATCGCGGGCGGGGACGTGCGCGGCGAGTTTTTCGCCGGGGCGCGCAACGGCGGCTTCGCGCTGCGGTCGAAGGCCCCGCTCACCGTGGATCACCTGTCGGTTTCCCGCGGCGAGCACGGCGCCGTGCTTTCGGCGGTGGATCTGTCGCTCACCGCCTCGGGCGACTACACGCCACAGGGCTGGCAGCTCGAGATCGCGCCGTTCACGGTCCGCAGTGGCGATTCCACGCTGCTCTCGCTCGAGGCGAAAATGGGGCAGCTGGCCGGCGTGCGCCAGCCGGTCAAGATGACCGGAAAATGGACGGGCCAGCTGCCCGCCATTTTCCGCCAGCCCTTCGCCGCCGGGAGCGCGCGGCTCGACCAGGGCGACGCCGAGGGGAATTTTGCCGCAAGCATCGCGGAAAAACAGGGTGTCGAGCTTCGCCTCGCCGTGAAAAACCTGGCGGCAGCCGGCGCGCCTGCACTTCCCTCGGTCACGTTCGACCTGCGCGCGGACCGCGAGCCGGACGGAAAAATCAGCTTCAACGCGCCGCTGGTCCTCGAGCGCGACGGCCGGAAGTCGGACCTGCTGTGCAGCGGGACGGTCGTCAAGGCCGTCGCGGGCCTGGTCGTCGACGCGCGTCTTTCCAGCGAATTTCTGGCCGTGGAGGACGCGCAGCTCCTCGCGGGCCTGGTCGGCGGCGGCGCAGCGCCCGCCCAGCCCTCCGCGCCGGTGGCCGCGGCGGATCCTTTTTGGGCGGGGGTCACGGGACAGGTCGCCCTCGGGCTGAAAAAAGTCGTTTATAACAGCCAGTTCCAGGTGACCGACATCGCCGGGACGCTCCGCATCGAGGCGGGCGGGCTCAAGCTGGTGAACGGCCGGGGAGGGTTCGATGCCGAAAGCGACGTGAAGCTGGCGGGCGGGGTGACGTTTCGCCGCGATGCGCCCAAGCCGTACGAGCTGGCCGCCGATTTTGCGCTGAACAATTTCGCGACCGCGCCGGCCTTTCAGGCGATCAACCCGACCAAGCCGGCGACGCTCGACGCTCGGATCAACCTGACGAGCAAGCTGGCGGGAGCCGGAGAAACGCTGGCCGATCTCGCGGCCCGCACGCGCGGCGACCTGCTGATCACGAGCAAGGGCGGCCTGTTTCGCGGCTTGTCGGCGGACCTCACCGACCGCATCCAGACCACACAGTCGCGCGTGACGGCGATCGCGAGTTTTCTGGGGGTGGTGACCGACGATTTCGTCAACAAGACCAGGATCCTCTCTGACATCGCCAAGGCGCTTTCCGAGATTCCCTTCGACCAGCTGAGCCTCACCGCGGTGCGCGACGCCTCGCTCAACGTGCAGCTGAAGGATTTCACGCTCATCTCTCCGGAGGTCCGGATCAACGGTGACGGCGAGATCCGGTACGCGGAAGGCGTGCCGGTGCTGGCGCAGCCGATGAACCTGCAGCTGAAGCTCGGCGCGCGCGGCAAGCTCGGCGACCTGATCAAGCGCGCGGGACTCCTCGAAAGCCGCGAGGACAACCTCGGCTACTCGGCGTTCGCCGTTCCGTTGAAGATCAGCGGCACGGCCGGAAATCCGGACACCGGAGAAATCCGCAACGCGCTCCTGAACTCCGCGCTCCAGCGCAGCGGGCTCCTGGACGGACTGCTGGGGAAATAGCGCCGGGCGATCCGGATTTTGACCACGAAGGGCGCGAAGGTCGGGATTCATGAGGGTTCGACCTTTGTGTGCGTCGTGACCTTCGTGGTGGAATTTGCTCGGCAGAGACCCGACGGGCCGGCACCCCTGCTCGCGGATGATTTGGGCACAGCACTACGATCCGTTTGGGCATCCGCTGCTTTCGACGGCCGCCGCGGCCGTGCCGGTGGTCGCGCTTCTGGCGCTGATCGCGACCGGGAAATGCCGGACCCACTGGGCGGCGGCGATCGCCCTGGCCCTGGCGTTCGCGCTTGCGACCCTGATTTACCGCATGCCGGTCGCAGCCGCTGTCGCTGCCGCCGGTTATGGGGCCGCGTTCGGCCTTTTTCCCATCGGCTGGATCATCGTCAATGTCCTGTTCCTCTATGAACTCACGGTGCAGCGCGGGCATTTCGAGGTCCTGCGGCGCAGCATTTCCTCGGTGGCGCCCGATCCGCGGATCCAGCTGATTCTCGTGGCCTTTGCCTTCGGCGCCTTTCTTGAAGGGATGGCCGGATTCGGCGCGCCCGTCGCGATCACCGCCGCGATCCTCCTCCAGCTGGGGTTCAAGCCGCTGGAGGCTTCCGCTCTCGCCCTGATCGCCAACACCGCTCCCGTCGCATTCGGCTCGCTCGGCATTCCGATCACGACGCTCGAGCAGGTCACGGGCCTCGACGCCCGCCTGGTCTCGATGATGGTCGGACGCCAGCTCCCGTTTTTCTCGGTGCTGATCCCGTTCGTGCTGGTCGTGGCGTACGCGGGGTGGCGCGGAATGTTCGCAGTCTGGCCCGCCGCACTGACGGCCGGGGCGGCCTTCGCGATCCCGCAGTTTCTGGTTTCCAACCTTCACGGACCCTGGCTTGTCGACCTGATTGCGGGGGTCAGCTCGATCTCCGCCACGGTGCTTCTCCTCCGGTTCTGGCGCCCGAAGTCCCCATGGAAACCGAACCTGCCGACTTCGACGGTTCCGCAAGCCGACGCGCCTGGACGGGTGTTGCGGGCATGGCTGCCATGGATGATCCTGACCGCCTTCATTCTCGCGTGGGGTCTGCCGGACGCGAAGCGGGCGCTCGACGGGATCGCGGCGCCGAGGTTGGCGATTCCCGCCCTTCATCTCCAGGTCCGGCGCGCGCCGCCGGTCGGACCGGAGGCCGCGGCGCCGGAGGCCGCGGAATTTCGGCTGAATGTTTTTTCGGCCACCGGCACCGGCATCCTGGCGGCCGCGGTCGTCGCCGGGCTGGGCATGGGGTTTCGATTCCGGGAAATGGCGCGCGCCTACGGCCGCACCCTTTGGCGCGTGCGGTTGTCGCTGCTGACGATCGCCACCATGCTGGCGCTCGGAAACGTCACGAAATATTCCGGCGCGGATGCGACGCTCGGCCTCGCGCTGGCCCGCACCGGCGTTTTTTATCCGTTCTTCGGCACGCTGCTCGGATGGCTCGGGGTGGCGCTTACCGGCTCGGACACCGCCTCGAACGTCCTCTTTGGCAACCTCCAGAAAATCACCGCGCAGCAACTCGGACTCGACCCGGTGCTGATGGGCGCGGCGAACAGCTCGGGTGGAGTCATGGGCAAGATGATCGACGCCCAGAGCATCGTCGTCGCCAGCACTGCCACCGGCGGAGCCGGGCAGGAAGGGGCGATTCTCCGCTACGTCTTCGTCTACAGCCTGACGCTCGCGATCCTGATGGGACTCCTCGTCTGCCTCCAGGCTTACGTGCCGCCGTTCACCCACATGGTGCCGCACTGAGCTGCTGGCTGCATGCTGCCGCCACGCGACTCTTGCGCTACTGCTTTGGAGGGATAGAACCGTGAATCGTTGGAGGATAAGGTGACCGTGTGCTCCCCGCGAAGGCCGCGAGGGAGCCTTTGCCCCTCGGAAATTCCCTCCCCTTCGCATGCCACTCGTCAGTCCCACCACGCTCAAGGATTCGTACGACGTCATTGTGGTGGGATCAGGGGCGGGCGGGGGGCAGGCGGCTTACACGCTGACGCTCGAGGGCGCGAAGGTGCTGATGCTCGAGGCTGGGGTGAACTACGATCCCGTCACCCAGACCCCGATGTTCCAGACGCCGCACCAGGCGCCGCTGCGCGGATCGGACACGCCGGAAATGCAGGGCGGATTTTTCGACGCGACGCGCGGCGGCGGATGGAAGATCAAGGACGAGCCTTACACCACGGTCTCGGACAAGGACGGCGAAAATTTCGAGTGGTGGCGCTCGCGGATGCTCGGCGGCCGGACCAATCACTGGGGACGGTATTCCTTTCGGAACGGTCCCTACGATTTCAAGCCGTATACGCGCGACGGGCTCGGGTTCGACTGGCCGATTTCGTACTCTGACCTCGCGCCCTACTACGACAAGGTCGAGATGCTCATCGGGGTCTACGGCACCAACGAGGGGCTCGAAAATACGCCCGACTCCTCGCCCGACTGCCTGCTTCCGCCGCCGAAGCCGCGCGTCAGCGATCTTCTGATCCAGAAGGCGGCGAAGGCGTTCGGCATTCCGGTCGTCGCCGGCCACCGGGCCGTCCTCACGCAACGGCTGGATTTTGCAAACCTGCCCGCAAGGCTGCACCCGGGAAACGCCTTCGCGCAGCGGATCGTCCGCGAGGCGATGGAGGCCCGCGCCGCGTGCTTCTGGGCGACCGATTGCGGACGCGGCTGCTCGATCAAGGCCAATTATCAGTCGACGACCGTTCATCTGCCGCCGGCGCTGGCGTCCGGCAACCTCGACATTCTGCCCAACGCCATGGCCCGCGAAATCACGCTGGGCCGGGACGGCACGGCGAACGGGGTTTCGTTTGTCGACAAGACCACAGGGCAGGATCGCCAGATCAAGGCGCGCGTCGTGGTGGTGGCGGCGAGCGCGATGGAATCGGTGCGGCTTCTGCTCAATTCCCGGTCCGGACAATTTCCGCAAGGGCTCGGCAACTCTTCGGGCCTGCTCGGGAAATACATCATGGACACGGTGGGATCCGGGGTCCGCGCCCAGATTCCACGTCTGGAGAATGTCCCGCCGCACAATGAGGACGGAGCCAGCGGTGGACACATGTACGCGCCGTGGTGGCTTTATAAGGAGCAGCTTGCGGGGAAGCTCGGCTTCGCGCGTGGTTATCATATCGAATTCGGGGGCGGCCGGCGCATGCCGGAGCTTTATTCGATGGCTGCGAAGGAATGGCTGACCGGCGGCAGTTACGGGAAAAAATTCAAGGAGGACGCCCGCCGGTACTACGGCTCTTTCGTCGGGTTCAACGGCCGCGGCGAAATGATCCCGAACGAGGGCTCCTACTGCGAGCTCGACCCCGTCGTGAAGGACAAGTGGGGCATCCCGGCCCTGCGCTTCCACTGGAAATTCTCCGAGCACGAGACCCGTCAGGCGGCGCACATGCAGAAGACGTTCGGCGAAATTGTCTCCGCCATGGGCGGACGGCTCCGGCACCCGGTCAAGGCCGACGGCGCCGATGCGATCCAGAACGGCGGCTCCGTCATTCACGAAGTCGGCGGGGCGATCATGGGCGCCGATCCGGCGAAATCCGTTACGAACAAGTGGAGCCAGACCCACGATGTGAAGAATGTCTTCCTGACCGACGGCGCGCCGTTCGCGAGCAACGCCGACAAGAACCCGACGCTCACGATCATGGCCCTCTCATGGCGCGCGGCCGATCGCATCGCCTCCGAAATGAAGAAAGGAAACCTGTGAACAAACCGCTCCCCATGAATGCAACTCCCGCCCGCATTGACCGGCGTACGGTTTTGAAGTGGCTGGTCACGGCGACGGTCGCCCTGCCGCTTCTCGACCGGGCGTCCTTCGGCGCCGATGCCGGTGGGCGCAGGGCGAAGGGTTACGGCCCCGATCCCGACGTGCTCAGGACTTACCGCCCGGGCGAACTCTGGCCCCTGACCTTCACGGACGCGCAGCGCCGGACGGCCGTGGCCTTGTGCGACACCATTATTCCCGCCGACGCGGAATCGCCCAGCGCCTCATCCGTCGGGGTGGTTGACTTCATCGACGAATGGATCAGCGCGCCCTATGAGCCGCAGGGCGAGAATTTCAGCTACCAGCTCGATCGAGCCGTGATCCTCGAGGGGTTCGAGTGGCTGGACGGCGAGGGGACAAAGCGCTTCGGGAAAACGTTTGCGGATCTGGACGAGGTGCAGCGCTCCACGATCTGCGACGATATCTGCTATGTGAAAACAGCCAGGACCGGATTTGAGCAACCTGCCACGTTTTTCGCGCTTTATCGCGACCTCACCGCCGGCGGCTTTTACACCACGCCCGAGGGCACGAAGGACCTGAAATACGTCGGCAACATCCCGATGGCCTCCTTCGACGGGCCGCCGCTCGAAGTGCTGAAACACGTCGGACTCGCATGAGTGTCCGCACGGAAAACAGTTCGGGCACCTTGCCCGCGGTGTGGGTAAGCCCAGGTCAAATCAGAGATTCCAGAGGCGGACGAGACACCGTTGCGATCCCGCGTTCAAGAGGGGCACGCCAACTTTTCATTATGATCGCTCTTGGTTTTTCCCTCATGGCTTCTGCGGCATCTGACACTCCCTCGCGACCCTTCGGCCTCGTGATCCACGGCGGCGCCGGCAACTATGCGCCGCCCAAGGTGACTCCCGAGAAGGAACGCGCCTACCGCACAAAACTGCAGGAGGCTCTCGATGCCGGCTACGCGGTCCTCGACCGCGGCGGTCCTGCTCTCGACGCCGTGGTGGCCACGATCAGGATTCTCGAGGATTCTCCGCTCTTCAATGCGGGCCACGGCGCCGTCCTCAACGCCGACGGCATCTGCGAACTGGATTCGTCCATCATGGACGGAAGCAATTTACGGGCCGGGGCCGTCGCCGGCCTTCAGCACATCCGGAATCCGATCGCCCTCGCCCGAGCGGTCATGGAAAAATCTCCGCACGTGATGCTTATCGGCGCGGGCGCCGAACGGTTCGCGCAGGAGAACGGCTTTGCCCTGGTGCCCAACGACTACTTCCAAACGGAGGAACGGCGCGAGGATCTCCGCGAGCTTCAGGAAAAGCTGAAAAATCCGGCGAAAGCTCCGCGGGTCTCCGCCGAGCCGGCCAATGCATTTGGCTCCGAGCATCAGTATGGCACCGTCGGCTGCGTGGCCCTCGACCGCCAGGGCAACCTCGCGGCGGGCACGTCGACGGGCGGGCTGGCCAACAAGAGATTCGGGCGGGTGGGGGACGCGCCGATCATCGGGGCCGGAACGTACGCCGACAATGCCACCTGCGGCGTCAGCTGCACCGGCACGGGAGAATATTTCATCCGCGCGGTCGCCGCCCACGACGTCTCCGCCCGGATCGCCTATCAGGGAAAATCGCTGGGCGAAGCCGCGGCCGCAACGCTCGCGAAAATCGGCCAACTCGGCGGCGACGGCGGCCTGATTGCGCTCGACCGCGAGGGTCATGTCGCCATGCCGTTCAACACGGCCGGCATGAGCCGCGGATTCAGGCTCTCCACTGGCGAATCCAGAGTCGCGGTGTTCCCTGATCCCAAATGAAAGGACCTCAAAGGAGCGCAGGCAGGACGCCTGCGTTCCTTTCCGACCCCGTTTCACCTCATGAATAAATTCGTTCTGTCGGTTCTCTATCTCGCGGGTCTCGTGGTTTCCGCCTTCGCCGCCGAACCCAACACCCTTACCGCCGAGGAACAGTCCGCCGGTTGGCAGCTGCTCTTCGATGGCCGCTCTCTCGACGGCTGGAAACCCAGCGACGCTCCCGGCACCTTCAGCGTTCGGAATGGCGAGATCGTTGTGCACGGCCCGAAGTCGCACCTCTATTATGTCGGGCCGGTTCACGACCATGATTTCAAGGACTTCGAACTCAGCGCGGACGTCATGACGTTTCCGCAGGCGAACTCCGGCGTTTATTTCCACACGCGCTGGCAGGAGCAGGGCTGGCCCGAGGCCGGCTATGAGGTGCAGGTCAATAATTCCCACCGGGACCCGAAACGCACGGCGGGGCTGTACGACGTCAAGGACAACTACGACGCCGTGGCGAAGGATGGCGCGTGGTTCACGCTCACGATCCGCGTCGAAGGAAAGCACGTTGTCACCGCAGTCGACGGCAAGGTCGTAGTCGATTTCACCGAGCCCGAGGCGTGGACGCCGCCGACGGGTCATGCGCAGCGCAGGATTTCCCACGGGACCTTCGCGATCCAGGGACACGATCCCGGCAGCGAAATTCATTACCGCAACGTCAAGGTCCGGCCGCTGCCGGCGATGGCGTCCGGTGCGGCATCTGGATCCGCAGCGAATGGTGATAATCCAGGCCGGCACTCTCCCGTGACGGGCAAGAGGTAGGAAGCAAAAGGCCGAAATGCAGAAGTCAGACCGAGCCCGCGCTACTTTTGAATCCCAGATCCGCCCCTGACCAACCCCCCCCGATTTCTGACCTCCGCCTTCTGCCTTCCGACCTCGTTCTCCCATGCACCCCTCCCGCCTCTTCCGCGCCAGCTGCGTCGCTCTCGTTGTCACGGCCATGAGTTTCGCCCTGCGGGGCGACGCCTCTGGCGCGTGGATTGCGGACTTCCATCTCACCCATGAACAGGTCGGCTGGGTCAACGGCGCGGCTTTCTGGGGCTTCGCCCTTGCGATGCTCTTCGGCGGACCGCTCTGCGATTTTCTGGGGCTGGGACGGATCGTGGGACTGGCGTTCGTCGGCCACCTCGCGGGCATCCTGCTCACGATCTTCGCGTGGGATTTCTGGAGCCTCTGGGCCGGGACGCTCATCTTCGGCATCGCCAACGGTTCGGTCGAAGCGGCCTGCAATCCGCTGATCGCGACGCTTTTTCCGGACAACAAGACGACGAAGCTGAATCACTTTCACGTCTGGTTTCCGGGCGGAATCGTGATCGGAGGCCTACTGGCGTTCGGGTTTGGTTATCTCCGCTTGGGATGGAAGGCGCAATTCGCGAGCCTGCTCCTCCCGCTGGCGGCGTACGGTTTTCTCTTCCTGCGTCAAAAATTTCCGCCGACCGAGCGCGTCCAGCAGGGATTCACAACGCGCCAGATGTTCGCCGCGTGCCTGCGGCCGGCATTTCTCCTCATGGTCGGCTGCATGTTCCTGACGGCGGCGACGGAACTCGGGCCGCAGCAGTGGATCCCCAACATTCTCAGCAATGCCGGCGTCTCCGGCATCCTTGTCCTCGTCTGGATCACGGGCCTCATGGCGCTCGGCCGGCAGTTCGCCGGGGTTTTCGTGCACAAGCTCACGCCCACCGGCATGCTCCTGCTCAGCGCCGTGCTGAGCGGGCTCGGCCTCGTGGCCTTGAGCCATAGTCACGGGCTGATGCTTTTCGCCGCCGCGACCGTCTTTGCCTTCGGCGTCTGTTTCTTCTGGCCGACGATGCTGGGTTTCGTGAGCGAGAATTTTCCGCAAACGGGAGCCCTCGGATTGGCGATCATGGGCGGAGCGGGAGTGTTGAGCACGAGCCTCATCCTTCCGGTAATCGGGCGCTGGTACGACGAGTCGATCGCGCTGCGGCTTGCCGGCCGTCCCTCCGGCGGGCTGGGCGCGGCGGTGTGGACGGATCTGCAGGCCGCGGCGGGACTTGAAACCCTGGGCAAGGTCGCGGTGCTCCCGGCAATCCTCGCCGTGATTTTCGTCTTCCTGCTGGTCTTCCGCCAGCGTCAGGCACGAACGGGTTCACCATGAAATCGGACTTTGTTTCCAAATGACCGGCCGCAAAGAGACACAGGGAGCGCAAGAAAATCCGGACAACAGGAACCGAGTGCGTTTGCCCGGCGCCTTGTTCTGCCCGGTGTTTTTCACCCCAAAAAACAGAAGGCATTTTCTTGCGCTTCCTGTGTCTCGTTGCGGCCAACCCTTCAAATTTGAGCCGAAGGTGGCGAAGAGCCGTTGGTCCGGTTTGATCCTTCGCTGCCTTCGTTGCCTCGTCTTCGAATCAATCGGGATTCCGGGAGCCATGCCGAATCTCCGGTTTTGACCTTCAAATTTCTTTCCCATGTTTCTTGAGGGCAAAGTCGTCATCGTCACCGGCAGCACTACCGGAATTGGCCGCGCGATCGCCGAGCGTTGCATCGCCGAGGGCGCACGCGTGCTCGTGCACGGCCGAAACGAAAAAGAGGGCAGCGCGGTGGTCGCTGCCCTCGGAAAGCAGGCGGTGCTGCACCTCGACGACCTGGCCGACCCCGAGAGCGCGCGGCGGATCGTGCGCGCGGCCATCACCGCTTTCGGTCGCATCGACTGCCTCGTGAACAACGCCGCGATCGTTCCGCGAACCACGATTCACACCGCGACCGCGGAATCGTTCGATCAGACTCTCGCCGTCAATGTCCGGGCGCCGCTCTTGCTGATCCAGGCCGCGTTCCCCCAGCTCAAGGCGCGGGAGGGATCGGTCCTGAACATCGGCTCGATCAACGCGCACAGCGGCGAGCCCACCTTTCTGGATTACAGCATTTCGAAGGGCGCGCTGCAGACGCTGTCACGCAACCTCGCGAACGCCCATGGCCGGGACAAGGTGCGTTTCACGCACTTCAATGTGGGCTGGGTCCTGACGGAAAACGAATACCGGAAGCAGGTCTCCGAGGGGCAGCCGCGCGACTGGCCCGAAAACGTCCCGCCGACCTACGCGCCGTCGGGCCGGCTGATCGCGCCGGCGACGATCGCCGCCGCGGCGGTTTACTGGCTCTCCGACGAATCGAAGCCGATCACGGGAACGGTGCTCGAGCTGGAGCAGTTCTCGGTCTACGGCCGCAATCCGGCGAAGACGTGACTCCGATTTCCGACCGCAGCCAACCAAGACAACGGAGAACCCATCGATGAACACCCCCTCGAATCCCAACCATCATCTCTGGTTCAACAACGGCACCTGGTTTGTGCACTACACCGTCTATCCGACGCCGCTCACCAAGGAGCGCATCCGGCGGTCCTTGAAGACGCGAAACCTCGAGGAAGCCCGCCTGCGCCGCGATGTGATCCTGTCCGGCCTCATCACGGCGAGCGCCGGCGGATCTTCCCGCGAAGCGCAGCCGACGCTGGCCGTCGCCCCGGGCGGTATGGTCGTCTCGAGCCCGGTCTCCGGTGCCGAGCCGGCTTTTCTCGCGCTCGTCGAACTTCGCAACCGCTGTGCCTGAGTTTCCTTGCCGCCATGTCGCTTCACCCGCTCCGTCGCGCCGCGTCTCCGACCAGCGGGGCGACGTCACAAACGCTGCTGGCCTTGCTCGACGCTCGAAGCCGGGCAGTCCGGCCGGAAATTTCGTTCGCCTCGGACATCGCGCGTCCGCCCAAACCAAATCCATGAACCCTTCCGCCCCCCACTTCCGCCCTGACCCGCGCCCGCTGGTCGTCTGTTTCGGCGAACTGCTATGGGATTTTCTGCCCGCGGGACAGTTCCCCGGCGGCGCGCCCTTCAACGTCGCGTATCATCTCGAGCAGTTGGGCGTGCGGCCCTATGTGGCGTCGGCCGTCGGGCGCGGACTGCTCGGCGATGAACTCCTGCGCCGGCTCAGCTGCTGGGAATTGGAAACGGACGGAATTCGCCGCCATCCGAGCCTGCCGACCGGCTACGTGCGGGCGCACCTGTCGAAATCCGGGGACGCCGAATACGAGATCGCCGCGGAGGTCGCGTGGGACGAGATCGAGGCGGGCGAGCAGACATTGGAACCCGTCCGCCACGCCCGCGCCATCGTGTTCGGCTCCCTCGCGCAGCGCTCGCCCGCGAATCGCGTCGTTCTGCAGCAGCTCCTCGCGGCGCTGCCCGACGGCGCGGAACGGGTGCTCGACGTGAATTTCCGTCCGCCGCACGACGACGTGGCGCTCGTCCGCCAACTCGCGCGGCAGTCCACGATCCTCAAGCTCAACACCGAGGAAGCCGACCGGCTCGTGGGGGCGAAGCGCGGTTCCGGCATGGGCCACGAGACGCGCGCCCGCGAACTGGCCCGCGAATTTGGCTGCCGCTGCATCTGCCTCACGGACGGCGCGCGCGGGGCGGGTCTTCTGCGCGAGGGCAACTGGTTCTGGGAGGACGCCCGGCCTGTCGCCGTCGCCGACACGGTCGGTTCGGGCGACGCTTTCCTCGCCGCCTTCCTCGCCGGCCAGCTTCAAGGTCTGGATCCCGCGGCGGCCCTTGGCTGTGCCTGCCGGCTCGGCGAATGGGTTGCCTCGCAGGCGGGCGCCACGCCCGATTACGCCGACCTCGAACCCGCCTTTCCGCTGACCCGTTGTGGCTGATTTTTCCAGACGCCGCAGCGCGAGCGGTCGCGCCGTGGCTCCGGCCGGCGAACGGGAGTCCGCAAGGTTGCGACGCCAGCCAGTCTGCGACACCATCGTCGCCGACTTGCCTGCGACTCCCGCATGAAAATGCCAGCCTGCACACCCCCATGACCACGCCGACCTCTCTTCCCAATGCCGCCGCGATCCGTGAAGCCCATGCGCGGATCAAAAACTATATTCACCGGACGCCGGTGCTCACCAGCCGGACGCTCAACGAGCTCACCGGCGCGTCGGTTTACCTCAAAGCCGAGAACCTTCAGAAAATCGGCGCCTTCAAGGCGCGCGGCGCGCACAACGCCGTGTTTTCCTTGAGCGGAACGGAAGCCGCGCGCGGCGTGGTGACTCACTCCTCCGGCAACCATGCCGCCGCCCTCGCGCTCGCTGCGAGCAATCGCGGAATCCCCGCGTACATTGTCATGCCTTCCAACGCGGCCAAAACCAAGGTGGCCTCGGTCCGCCGCCTCGGCGCCGAGATCACTTTCTGCGAGCCGACGCTGGCCGCGCGCGAAACCACCGCCGCGGCCGTCCGGCAGCGGACGGGCGCGGCGTTTGTCCATCCCTACGACGACGACCGCGTGATCGCAGGGCAGGGGACCGCCGTCCTGGAATTGCTCGAGGATGTGCCGGACCTGCAGGCCGTCGTCGTCCCGGTCGGCGGCGGCGGGCTCCTGAGCGGGACCGCCCTGTATGCGAAGGAAACCCGTCCAGGCATCCGCGTCTACGCCGCCGAGCCGCTGATGGCCGACGATGCGAGCCGCTCCTTTCAGGCGCGCCGGCTGATTCCTCAAACCGCGCCGCGCACGATCGCCGACGGCCTGCTGACCTCGATGAGCGCCCGCACGTTCGCCGTGATGCGCGACCATGTGGATGACGTCGCGACGGTCGACGAAGCGGCGATCGTCGAGGCGATGCGGTTCGTCTGGGAAATCCTGAAGACGATCGTCGAGCCTTCCGCCGCGGTTGCGGTGGCGGCGCTCCTGCGGCGAAAGCTGCCGGTCGATGGCCAGCGGGTCGGGGTGATTTTGTCGGGCGGGAACGTCGATCTTGACCGCCTGCCGTGGGAGCGTCCCGCATGACGGCGGCGCCGACGCTCTGCCTCACCGCTGCCGACGTTTCCGCGCTGCTCACACTGCCCGACTGCATCCTGGCTGTCGAAGCGGCGTTCGCCGCCCACGCCCGCGGACAGTCGCTGGCCCCGACAATCGCGCACGTGGACGCGCCGCAAGGGGAGTTTCACCTCAAGGCCGGCGGACTTTTCGTCGGGGGCCGGCCAATGTTCTGTCTCAAGTGCAACGGCGGGTTTTTTCATAATCCCGAACGCCACAACCTGCCGGCGATCCGCGGCCTCATCCTGCTCTGCGACGGCGACAACGGCGCGCCCCTCGCCGTGATGGAATCCGGGGTGATCACGCGTCTCCGCACCGGCGCAGCCACGGCCGTCGCGGCAAAATATCTCGCCCGCCCGGACTCGCGCACCGTGACCGTGTGTGGCACGGGCCGGCAGGCGCGGATCCAGCTTCAGGCGCTCTGCGAGGTGCTGCCGATCGCGCAGGTCTTCGTGCACTCGCGCAATCCCGCGCGCGCCGCGCAGTTTGCGGAAGAGATTTCGGCCGCGCTCCAGGTGACGGTGAACCCCGCGCCGGACCTGTCGGCAGCCACGCGAAAGAGCGATGTCGTCGTCACGTGCACGCCCGCGCGCGGAGCGTTCCTGTTTCGCGACATGGTCGTCCCCGGCACCTTCATCGCGGCGGTCGGTGCCGACAGCCCGGCCAAGCAGGAACTCGAGCCGGCCCTGGTCGCCGCCTGCGCCGTGGTGACGGATCTGACCGAGCAGGCCGCGCACGTCGGGGAATTGCACCATGCCGTGGCCGCCGGGCTGATGACCCGGGCCGAGGTGCGCGGTGAGTTGGGCGAGGTCGTCATCGGCCAAAAACGCGGCCGGAAATTTCCGGGCGAGATCACGCTTTTCGATTCAACCGGCACGGCGCTGCAGGATGCCGCCGCGGCAGTGTGCGTTTACCAGCGAGCGCGCGACGCAGGCAGAGGGCAGGAAGTGGAGTTTCTGAAATAGCGGCCGGCGCGGCGTCTGCACGTCCGCCGACTACCGGATTTCCGGTAGTCAGATTTCTTTCGCCTGCTCCCGATGGGGTTCAGCCTGAGGCCATGGTCCGAATCATCCTGATCGACGGCGACGCATTCATCCCCAATACCTTGAGTCAAATGCTGGACACGGATTGCCTCCTTTCGAAACCGCCTTCCTTCGCGGACCTCGGAACCGTCATCACCGAAGCGCTTGGCCGGGCGCTGGGCAATCTTGTCGTGGTCGCAGCGCGAAAGGCGTCCCTTTCGCAACCATGAGAGCCGCCGCCGCTGTCACCGCGGTCTTGTTATTTTCTCTCGGGCCCGTCGCTTTCATCCCGTCTTCGAATGCGGCGGAAGCCGGGACGTCCGTCGGCGCGCTGAAAAAGTTGAGCATCGAGGAATTGCTGGACGTCGAGGTGACCTCGGTTTCGCGGCGGCCGGAAAAACTTTCCGACACGGCTTCGGGCATCCAGGTCATCGGCGGCGAGGAGATCCACCGCTCCGGCGCCGCCAGCCTGCCGGAAGCGCTGCGGCTCGCCGGAAATCTCGAGACGGCCCAGATCAACGCGGCGCAGTGGGCGATCAGCGCCCGGGGGTTCAACGCCCCGCTCAGCAACAAAATGCTCGTGCTGATCGATGGGCGCACCGTGTATTCGCCGCTGTTCTCCGGCGTATTCTGGGACATCCAGGACGTGATGCTGGAGGACGTCGACCGGATCGAAGTGATCAGCGGCCCGGGTGCGACGCTCTGGGGCACGAACGCGGTCAACGGCGTGATCAACATCACGTCGAAAAACGCGAAGGACACGCCCGGGCTTTTCGTCGAGACGGGGGGCGGCACGCAGCCGCGCGGCCTCGGCGCGATCCGTTATGGCGGCGCGATTTCGCCCAAGATCCATTTCCGGGTGTATGGAAAATATACGGATTGGAAAAGCACGGTGCGGGCCACCGGCCAGGATCCGGGCAACGACTACGCGCAGGCCCAGGGCGGATTTCGCCTGGACGCTGAGCCGTCGGAGGCCGACTTGATGACGCTTCAGGGCGACTCCTACCAAAGCACGATCCAGCTGGCCGGGCCGCGGGATCTCGTCACGCACGGGTCCAACCTGCTGGGTCGGTGGTCGCATACGATCTCCGCCGATTCCGATTTCAAGCTCCAGTGCTACGCGGATCGCGTCCATCGGGACTCGGTTTCCTCCTTCAACGACACGCTCACCACCTACGACATCGATTTCCAGCACCGCCTGCCCATCGGCACGACCCAGGACGTGGTCTGGGGCGCGGGTTATCGCCTGGTGAAGGACGATTTTCGCTCCGGCAGCATCGGACTGCTCCCTGAACGCGCATCGCTGTCGACGTTCAGTGCGTTCGTGCAGGACGAGATCGCAGTGGTGACGGACTCGCTGAACCTGACTTTGGGGACGAAGGTCGAGCACAACGATTACACGGGCTTCGAATTTCAGCCGGGCGTGCGCCTGGCTTGGAAGATTCGGGAAAACCAGACGGTGTGGGCCGCGATTTCGCGGGCGGTGCGAACCCCGGCGCGGATCGATCGCGCCTATTACATCCCGCCGGTTTCCTACGGCAGCCCCGACCTCGAATCGGAGGAGCTGATCGCGTACGAACTCGGCTTTCGGACGCGGGTGCACGAGCGGCTTTCCCTGTCGATCGCGTCCTACTATCACGACTACGACAAGATTCGCAGCATCGAGCCGGTCAATCCGCCGGCGGCCATTCCCCTGGTTTTTGCCAACGGGCAGAAAGGCGAATCCTATGGCGCCGAGGTGAGCGCAGAGTACCAGGCGACGGATTGGTGGCGCCTGCGGGCGGCTTTTTCCGAGCTGCGTCTCCGGGTCCGGCCCAAGGCGGGCAGCCTCGATACGTCGTATGGCGCAGGGGAGGCGGCGGACTCCAAGCATCACGTGATGGTGCGTTCCTCCTGGGATTTGCGGCGGGATGTCCAGTTTGACGCGACGTATCGCTATGTCGGCCGGGTGGAAAATCCGTCGGTGGCGATGCCCGGATACAGCGAACTCGATCTGCGTCTCGCGTGGCGGCCGACGGATCAGCTGGAACTGTCGGTCGTGGGACAAAATCTCCTGCACCGCCGTCATCCCGAACTGGGGGGCGCCTCCCAGCAAATGGAGCGGAGTGCCTACGGCAAAATCGCCTGGCGCTACTGAGGCCTGCACCCACCTTCAAAATCCTGACGGGCGGATCGTCCGGAATCGGGGAGCGGCCGAGAGGGAACAAGATCCTGCAAACCGCACCCGCGCAGAGTGTGTAGCACGGGTCTCCGACCCGTGAAGGTGGACTCGAGCGAAACGGGTGTGCTCGACGTTCTCCGTTGGCAGAGTCCGCCCACACGGGTCAGAGACCCGTGCTACCGCGGCCACAGCCACGCGAACGTGGCGGCAGTGATTGCGGCATAGACCACCCCGTCGATCGTGCCCTTGATCGTGGTTGTCCAGGAGCGGCGGTACCAAATCGACATCTGCCAAAGCGCGGCCGCGTAGCCGAGGAACGAAGTCATGCCGGCGAACCGGACGACTTGCCGGAAGCCAGCGCCGGGCAAAAGCGCATGACCGGAGACGTAGGCCGCAAAAGAACTGATCACGACCAAATAGAGAAACCACAACGCGAGGCATTTCCCCATATTCATCATGCCGCTTGGCATCACGGTCACGATCATGACCGGCCCTTTTTTCAATTTCTCCGCGAATTCCGGCGTCTTCATGTCGGCGGAACCCGAGCAATTTGGAATCATATAGTCGCCCGGCGGGAGCCCGAACGGACGCAGGGCATCCATCACCTTTTCTTCTTCGGGCAACTTGGCGTAGTCGCTCCGGTGCCACCATTGAAGCGCCATGTGAATGATGGAACTGGCCAGGAACACAAACACGGCCGACAGCAGGATGGGTAGCCAGAGGGCAGGCAGGACAGTCATGGGGATCTCCTTGGTTTTGGGGTTGAACCTGGAACGCACCCGACCGTGCCCGGGCTGCGATCGTTCGTCAACGGGGATGGGTCCGCTCAGGACGGACCAGAGGCAGGAACGAATCGGGATCGTCCTTCGAACCATCCGATTTGGCCTGTGACAAAAGAGCGGATTCAAAAAGATCGATTCATACCCAAAGTATGAGCGAGGCAAAAAACACGGCATTGGGCGCCGCGGCGGGTTTCGGCTATCTTCGGCGCATCCCACCGCCGCCATGAAAACCACCTCCGGCTCCACGACGGCATGAATTCGACGCTCACCCTCGGGTGAGCCCCCTCCCATGATCGCTCTCATCCTCATTCTCATCGGCCTCGTCGCCGTCACCGGCCTTGACAGCGCGGAATCCGCCCACCGCGAATAAGCCTTTTCCCGAAATCAACCTCACCATGAAAACATCCGTCCTGATCTCCCGCATCCTCCTCGGCCTCATCTTCGTGATCTTCGGCCTCAATGGCTTTCTCCACTTCATTCCCGCGCCGATGCCCACGGGTGTCGCCGGCCAGTATGTGGGCGCGCTGTTCGTCTCGCATTACCTGGCGGTCGTGTTCGCGCTGCAGCTGATCGCCGGCGTGCTGCTGCTCGCCAACCGGTTCGTGCCCGCGGCGCTGACCATTCTCGCTCCGATCCTGGTCAACATCGTTCTGTTTCACGCGTGCATGGCGCCGACGGGTTTTCTCCCGGCGGTGATCGCCCTCGCGTTCTGGTCGGTGCTGGTCTTCCGCGAGCGCGCGGTGTTCTCGCCCTTGCTCGCCATGAGAGGCAGCGCGTGAGGTTGCGTCCACTTTGACGCCATGCGCGGCCTGTGTAGGGTCATGGCCGCTTCAGGCCATGACCACCGTCCCGGACCGATCTCGCGCCGGGCGCCCCAAAACAGCGGAGAACACTCTTATGCTTAAAATCGCCATCATCATCGGAACCACGCGGCCCAATCGCAACGGCGAGGCCGTCGCGAAATGGGCCTACGACATTGCGCGCCGGCGCACCGACGCCGGCTTCGAGCTCGTCGACCTCAAGGATTTCAACCTGCCGCTGCTCGACGAACCGATGCCGCCGATGATGGGGCAGTATTCGAAGGATCATACGAAACGATGGTCGGCGAAAATCGCCGCCTTTGATGCCTACGTCTTCGTGACGCCCGAATACAATCACGGCACGTCCGGCGCGCTCAAGAACGCGATCGATTTCCTCTATCATGAGTGGGTCAACAAGGCGGCCGGATTCATTGGCTACGGCGGTGCGCTGGGAGCCCGGGCGGTGGAAAATCTGCGCCTGGTGATGGCCGAGCTGCAGGTCGCCACCGTGCGCGCGCAGGTCGGGCTTTCGCTCAGCACGGACTTCGAGAACTACAGCGTGTTCAAGCCGGCTCCCCCGCACGAGAAAGCCGTCAACGCGATGCTCGACCAGGTCATCGCCTGGGGCGGCGCGTTGAAGACGCTGCGGGAGAAAAACCGTAGCGCTTCCTCTGCTTCACCGTAGCGCCCGTTTGATCGGCGAGGATCCTCTCGGATTACCCGAAACCGATCGCGGCCATCGGAAGGTTTAGCACGCTTGATCCCGGGAATAAGCGGCCGGGGCGTTGGCAAAATCCGAAGTTTCGAGCAAGGTCGCGGCAAGTCGTGCAAGGATGTCTGCGGCAGGCGGAGCGCACCCAACCAGAGGAACCACCGTGACCATGATCGAAGGATGGGAGAACTTCTATGTCATCGTCGGCTCGTCGGCCGGTGCGCTCATCGGATTGCAGTTCGTGGTGATCACGCTCCTTGCCGATCTGCCCATCACCCAGGGTTCGGCCCAGGTTGGTCGCACCTTCGCAACGCCAAGCGTGGTTCACTTTGGAGTCGTCCTCTTGCTGTCGGCAATCGGGAGCGCACCATGGACCCGGATCGGACCGGTGGCGGTGCTTTGGGCGCTGACGGGGGCGGGCGGTCTCGTTTACACCGCCACGGTCGCCCGGGAAATCCGCGCGCAGCACACCTATAAACCCGTGTTCGAGGATTGGATGTTCCATGTGCTGCTTCCGCTGGTGGCCTACGCGGCGCTGGCGACATCGGCGGGGTTGGCCGTGTCCCGTCCGCACCCGGCGCTTTTCGGCGTCGCTGCGGCGTCAATGGTCCTGCTCTTTGTCGGCATTCACAATGCGTGGGACGCCGCGACGTATCACGTCTTCGTCCAAAGGCGCCAGCAGCGGGGTCTGACGCGCTCCAACAAGCCGAAGGAGTAACTTGCGGTTCGGCCGCCTGCGCTCCGAGCGGATGGTCGGAAAAAGCGGCACGCTTTTTCGCCCGCCGGCCACAAAGTCATTTCCACCTGCGCGTCCAGGCTCTGCAGGCTCGAGAAAGACGGTGGAAACTCTGCTCGAGGCACCGCGTGCGAATCGATGCTTATTCCACCTCATTTCACGTCGTCCCGCAGTCGGTCCCGGCGCGCCTCCAATATGCCGTACATCGTCCGCATCGCCCGGTGGCCCTCGGAAAGGGCCACGATGAAAAACAGAAAAACCAACCCATTGCCCAGCATGCGTGCCGCGTTGAGCATCGTGCGATCAACGATGTGCGTCGTCAGGAATTTTTCGCCGTGCTGAAACCCAAACTCGATGACCGCCGCGGTCAGCATGTAAAGGGAACCATGCAACGCCCGCTCTCCGCTGAAGACGACCTTGTCGCGAAGCTCATCTTCATCGTCGAGGACACGGCCGAACGCGAAAAAAACACCGGTGAATCCGAACAGGACGGCGAAGGCGGTCGTCGTGACTTGAAACGTATCGTCAACGAAGCCCAGCAATGCTCCCGCAGCATAGAGGGCGGCGACGAGAAACGGGAACCAGAGTCCTGCCCGCACCAAAATGCGCCGGGGCACCCCGAAGCTCGCAGGGGAAAAATTCATCGCCTCGAAAACCTAGCGCCAACAAGGCGAACTGCCACTGAAAAGGCCGCGCCCAATTCTCCCCGGCGTCGCACTCCACCAGCCGGAAATCCGACAGACCAAAGCGTGACTCTGAACGATTCCGCGAGGAAGGTTGTCGCAAAAAAAGCGCAAGGGCTTCGGGGCTGCGAAGGAGCTGCCATCGCGCCCATGGGCGCACGCGGGATTCGATTCGGAGCCACCGAGCCCTAGTGCTTTTTTGCAGGAGTCGAGGTTACCGGGATTCCGATAGACAAGAATGTTGTTACGGAAGACGAAGCCGAATGATGCTTGGCATAAGTACTGACGCAAAGCGGGCGGCAGTCAGATTGTACCTTCGCAGATGAAAAGAACTCTTGTTTCCGCGGTTGTTGTCATGGGGGTCGCAATCGCGGCGGTGGTTTGGCGTTCGAGAGAGTCGGGTCAAGCGGACGCGCGTCCGCGGATTTCCACTGCGGTCCGGCGCGCAGAGGATTTGAGGAAGATTGAGCCCAACGCGGATATTTCCGACACCTCACCTGCCGGCATCCTGAACTCGGCGCGCGATCGGGGAAAAAAAGACGAAGTGCTTCAGCGCCGATTTGAAGCTGAGATGCACGTCAAGCACACGTTTGGCAAAGTCATCTCGAGCTTGCATCTCTCGGCGGCGGATGATGCGAAGCTGCGGCATCTCCTCGTTGAGCATTCGCTCGTCGCGTGGGATGCACATGACATCCTGGAGGCACAAGCAGCTCCGCCCTCGGGCCCGCGCGATTATTCCTCGTTTATCAAATTGGCGCAGGGTGACGTCCTGGACGAAATAAAGCGCGAATTTCCGGCCGAAGTTTTTGAAAACGTGCGCCAAATGCTCCAGGTCACTCGCCCGCTGACTCAAATCGATTATTTCTGCGTTCCTGTCTTTGACGCAGCTGGAGTGTCGTTGACCGCAGACCAGTATCTGCCGCTGGCACAAATTCTCTCGAAGAATTATCGCGGAGTGGGACCTCAACTCAGGCCTTCACTCGACGAGACACGGGATGCAGACAGCTTGGTTGAACGCGATCGTTCTGCTCTCCGCGAACTGG
>JAQGON010000028.1 GCA_028293565.1 Verrucomicrobiota bacterium
AAATGGCTCGCGCTCCTGACGACCGCGGTCCTCGCCGCCAGCCCGGTGCTCGCTCAGGACAGCGGCCCGCTCGTCGACCTTCTGGTCAAGAAGGGAATCGTCACCGATCAGGAAGCCGAAGATCTCCGCGCCGAGCTCGTCAAGGACTTCGTCAACAACACGTCCGCGGGAAAACTCAACCTGAGCTCATCGCTGACCGAGTTCAAACTTTCGGGCGACCTGCGCATGCGTTACGAGTACAACGCCCAGGTGCCCGAGCTCGCCACGGGCGCGGCCCCCCTCTCCAACGAAACGTCCCGCCAGCGTTTTCGCTTCCGGTTCAACGGCGACGCCGTCCTGCAGAAGGGCTGGACCGCCGGCTTTGCGCTCGAGTCCGGCCAGGCCTCCGACTCCGCGAACCAGACGTTCACCGGGGCGGCGGATGACTACGGCGTCTTCCTCGCGCGCGCCTACATCGGATGGCAGCCGAACGCCAACTGGGCCTTCGTCATCGGCAAGCAAAAGAATCCTTTCTACACGACCGAGATGCGGTGGGACGCCGACATCAGCCCCCAGGGCCTGTCGGAAAACTACAAGGCGTTCTTCGGCGTCAAGGACACGCTCGAACTCCGCGTCATGCAGCACGCGATGGACGACCACAACGAGCAGCTCCCCGGAGCCGCCGGGCGCGATACCTGGCTCTTCGAGCAGCAGGCGGTCTACACCCACTGGTTCGGCGCCGAGAAGCTGAACAGCCTGATCCTCGCGGTCGGCTATTCCGCCTACAACCAGGCGACGATCACGTCGAGCGCGACGGTCACCCCCACGAACTCGCCGGCCAATTCCGCGGCGTTCGTCGGCTCCGTGCGCGGACAGGACTACGGCACCTTCGCCGGCGAGGCGAACTGGGCCAACATCAACGGCGCCGGCACGGCCTTCAAGGTTTACTGGGATTCCTCCTATAACTTCCTCGCTGGCACGCGCGCCTACAATGTCTACGGCCTGAGTCCCTCGCGCTTCAGCAAGGGCGCCTCCGCCTGGCTGGTGGGCCTGGGCTATGGTTACGGCACGGGCAAGGTCCAGGGCGACTACAGCGTCAAACTCGACTACCGCGAAGTGGGCGTGACGTCCGTCGATCCGAACACCAACGACTCCGACTGGGGCTTCAGCAAGGTCAACGAAAAGGGCCTGAAGCTGGCGGTCGCCTACAACGTGAACGACTTCACCAATTTCAACGTCACCTATTTCGACACCAGAATCATGCAGCAGGGCATGACCTTCTCGCTCGGCAACCTCGACCGCTCGCACGAGCTGCTCGTGGATCTTGTCGTGAAATTCTAACCAGCCTCCCCGTCCTCCTCCCAACCTTTCCTTTTTATGAAGAAAATCATCCTCGTTCTCTCCGTGCTGGCCGCGGCCTCGAACGCATTCGCCCAAAAGCTCGTCATCAAGGGCTCCGACACGCTCGGCGCCAAACTGGTCCCGACCCTCGCCGAAGCCTACAAGGCGAAAAACCCGGGCGTCTCCTTTGAAATCGCCGCCGAGGGCTCGACCACGGGCATCGCGGCGATCACCGACGGCACGGCGCAAATCGGGATGTCCTCCCGCCGCGCGAAGCCGACCGAGATTTCCGGCGCGCAGGCAAAGGGAGTCTCGCTGAAGCCGACGATCGTGGCCTATGACGGCATCGCGATCGTCGTGAACGGCGCCAATCCGGTCACCTCGCTGACGAAGCGCCAGGTCGAGCAGATTTTCGCCGGCGACATCACGGACTGGTCCGCCGTCGGCGGCGCCGCCGGCAGGATTTCGCTCTACACGCGCAACACGTCGTCGGGCACGTACTCCGACTTCAAGGCGCTCGCGATGAAGAACCGGGACTACGCGTCGTCGTCCCAGAAGATGGCGGGCAACGAGCAGATCGTCGCCGAAGTCGCGAAGAACCCGAGCGGCGTGGGCTATGTCGGCCTCGCCTACACGAACGAGTCCGGCACCAAGGTGGCGGCCATCGATGGCGTGACGCCCAGCAAGGAGACGGTGCTTTCGAAAAAATATCCCTATGCGCGCCCGACGTTCTATTACACGAACGGCGAGCCCACGGGCGAGGCGCTGAAATTCCTCGAGTTCACGCTGAGTCCGGAGGGAAAGAAAATCTCCGAGGATATCGGCTTCGTGGCGCCGCCGGCGGCGAATTGAGGATGCGATGATTCCCGCCCGCTCCCTCCCGCACTTTCTGGCGAACAAGAGCCGGATCCGTGTCTTCGGGTTGGATTTCGACGACTGCATCCGCGTCTTCTTCGGCGGCAACGCGGTCATTTCGATCATCGTGCTCGCGCTGATCACGTACTTCCTCTTTCGCGAGGGGGCGGGCTTCTTCGGGCAGAATTACCGGAACCTCGCCGTCTACCGGCAGGCCGGCCTGGAGTACGTCGATTATCTCCGCGCCCAGCAGGATGACCACACGGCGCTCACGCGCTATCTCTCCGACCTGCGGGTGCGGCAGTTCGCGTCGGACCTGCGGCAGAAAATGTCGCCGGCCGAGGCGAACGCGGCGCTGGCGGGCTTCGATGACTTTGCCGGAAAGTTCTCCGACACCGTCGAGCCCCTGCGCACGCTCGTCTCGGACCTCACCGAGCAGGCGTCGGCGATCAAGACGAAGTTCACGGTGATGGAGGACAAGCAGGAGGAGCGGCGCCAGCTCCTCGCCGAGGGAAAATCCGCCGAGGCGGCCAAGGTCGTGATCCAGCCGGTGGATTTCGCCGCCGAGCTGAAGCCGATCACGGGGACGCTTCCCGCCTACCGGGAAACGAACAGCGAATTCGCCCGGCAGGTCGAGCGGGTCCTGGCGCAGGCGCCGGCGCTCGCGACAGCCGACCTGCAGGCGCGCCTGGACCGTTTCAAGCAGCTGACGCGGGCGTATCTCGCCGGATTCCCGGCGATCGTCGCCCGCCTCGAGGCGTGGGATTACACGAAGCCGGTTCCGCGCCGGCAGGCCTTCACGTCGTTTCTCTTCGGACGCGAATGGCTCACGGCGAGTTTCTGGCAGGACTGGTACGGGATTCTTCCGCTGTTGGCCGGCTCGATCATGGTCTCACTTGTGGCGCTGCTGCTGTCCGTCCCGCTCGCGGTCGGCGCCGCGGTCTACGTCAACCAGTTCGCCACGCGCGCCGAGCAGCGGTTCATCAAACCGTGCATCGAGTTCATCTCGGCGTTTCCCTCCGTCGTGCTCGGCTTCTTCGGCATCGCCGTGCTCGGGCAGGCGCTCCGCTCGGTTTCCCAGGTTTCGTGGCTGTCGTGGATCCCGGGGTTTCCCTACAGCGAACGGCTCAACATCCTCACGGCGGGATGCCTCCTCGCCCTGATCGCCATCCCGACGATCTTCACGCTGGCCGAGGATGCGCTGAACAATGTGCCCCGCGCCTTCACGGAAGCCTCGTTCGCGCTCGGCGCGACGCGGCTGCAGACGGTGGTGCGGATCATCGTGCCGGCCTCGTTGTCCGGGATCATCTCCGCCGTGCTCCTCGGGCTCGGGCGCGTCATCGGCGAAACCATGGTGGTCCTCCTCTGCGCGGGGAACCGGATCGCGATTCCCGATTTCACGGCGGGCCTGGCGGTGATCGCCCAGCCCGTGCACACCATGACCGGGATCATCGCGCAGGAAATGGGCGAGGTCGTCCAGGGCGGCATCCATTACCGCGCGCTGTTCGTCGTCGGGCTCGTGCTTTTCTTCCTCTCCGTCGGGATCAACTATGTCGCGCAGCGGATCGTCCGCCGCTACCGCATCTCGATCGGCTGACCGATGTCCCCCTCCGCCGCCATCCTCCGCCACGAATTCCAGACGCAGCCCACGGCGGCGCGCCGGCGGGAAAAGGGGATCTTCCTCCTGTTCCGTGCCGCGACGTATTTCATCCTGCTTTGCGGCGGACTCATCCTCGGGACCATCGTGTACAAGGGCGCGGGCACCGTGTTTCAGCTGCGGCCGCCCTTCCTCAACGTGACCTTTCTGACGGCGGCTCCGGAATCGCTGCACGTGTTCGAATACCAGGGGCGAAAAATGGAGCTGGGCGACCACGACTACCGGGCGTTTGAGGCGCAGCATCCCGAGGTGAAGCAGGCCAAAGCGGCGAGCTACGTCTACTCCGCCGGCGGAATTTTCCCGTGCATCGCCGGCACGGTGCTTCTCGTGATCGGGTCGATCTCGATCGCGCTGACCCTCGGCGTGTTCGCCGCGATCTACCTGAACGAATATGCGCGGGACGGGCGCTTCATCCGCTTTGTGCGGCTGGCGATCCTCAATCTCGCGGGTGTGCCGTCGATTGTGTTCGGGCTCTTCGGCTTCGGGATGTTCGTGATCTTCTTTGGCTGGAACGTCTCGCTGATCGCCGGCTGGTTCACGCTCGCGTTCATGGTGCTGCCGGTGGTGATCACCGCGTCGGAGGAATCCCTCAAGGCCGTCCCGAAGGGCTTTCGCGAGGGTTCCCTCGCGCTCGGGGCGACGCGCTGGCAGACGATCCGGAAGAACGTCCTGCCGTACGCGCTGCCCGGCATCCTGACCTCGTCGATCCTCGGCATCGCGCGCGTCGCGGGCGAGACCGCGCCGATCATGTTCACCGCGGCGTACGTCGTGCGCGACAAGCTCCCGTGGGAGGTCCAGCATGCCATGGATTTCTTCTTCCAGGGCGTCATGGCCCTGCCGTACCATATCTACGTCGTCAGTTCCAAAATCCCGCAAAACGAATATACCGAGCGCGTGCAGTACGGCACCGCGCTCATCTTTCTCCTGATCGTGGCGCTAATCGCCGCGTCTTCGATCATCCTTCGCTATCGGCTGCGCGACCGCCACAAATGGTGATCGCCGCCCCCATTCTCATGGAATCTCCCCCTCCCGCGTCGATCCAGCGCCCGCTGTCGGCGGCCGGCGCCTCTT
>JAQGON010000192.1 GCA_028293565.1 Verrucomicrobiota bacterium
ACGATCGGTGACAGGAATCCGAGCAGGAGATGGCAGAGGATCCGGGAGGGACGTTGGCGGAGAAATTGGATCAAGCGGGAAGGGAGTGGCGCGGGGTCTTCGGCCGGTGGTTTTGGCATCGGGAGCCTGGCAGGCGTTTTTTTTCGCGGGCGGAGTCGGGTTCGCCGGTCCGGGACCGGCGCTACGTTCGCCCGATCACGGCGCCGGCCGGGCGCTCACCCGGACCGCCCCATTCGGCTCGCGCGTGACGCGCAGCTGCAGTCCCTCCTCGATGAAGGAGAGAAAACCCTCCAGGTCGTCGAGACTGTGGCGTCCGCCGACGCTCTTCTGCGCCACGTCGGGGGAAACGGTGAGGGTGCGGCCGTGGTACCGGGCGAACCGCGCGAGCGCCTCGCGCAGCGGAACGCCGTCGAACACCACTTGGCCCTGCCGCCAGGCCAGCGCGTCCTCGAGCGCCGAGGGAGAAAGGCGGCGCACCGCGACGTCGCCGGACGACGCCGAAAGCTGGTCGCCGGCCGCGAGGGCGTGCAGCGCCGCGGGCGCTCCGCCGCGGTCGTTCGGGCGCGCCTCGACGGACCCTTCCGCGACCGTGACCTCCAGCGTCGACGTCGATTCGGTCCGCACATCGAAATGCGTCCCGGTGACGCGCACCGAGCCGGCCGGAGTATCGACGACGAACGGGCGGGACGGGTCCTTGTGCACCGCAAAATAAGCCTCGCCGAATGCGAGCACGACGTGGCGGCGGTCGCCGGAAATCTCCACGCGCAGGCTGGTCCGGGCGTTGAGGTCCACGAGCGTTCCGTCGGCGAGCGTGAGCGACTGGCGCCGGCCCACGGGCGTGACGATGTTGTCGGAGGAAACGGACGGGCCGAAGTCCGCCCAGAAGACCACGGCGACCGCCGCCGCGGCGGCGAGCCCGCCCAGCGCGACCCAGCGGCGGCGCGAAGAGCGGCGCGGCGCGGCGGGAGCGAAGTCGACGGCATGCGCCGACGACAACTGCGGCAGCTTCTTCTCCAGGTCGGCGGAGAACTGGCAGAAGTTCGAAAGGAGTTCGCGGTGGGCGGGGTCCTGGGCGAGCCAGGCGTCGAGCTCGAGGCGGTCCCGGCTGGACAGCACGGAGCCGTCGAGGCGCGCGGCCCACAGCGAGGCCTGTTCCTCGGCCGCGGGATTGAAGGGGGATTCGGTCGGTTTCATGAACAGATCTCCGGTTGGGAGCGGGGAAGCGGGACGGACGGTTTCGCGGCGGACGCGGCGGCGAGCGCGGTGCGCAGCAGCCGCAGCGCGCGGGCGTGTTGTTTTTCGACGGTGCTGATCGCGATCCCGAGCTGGTCGGCGATCTCGCGGTGGGAGAGAAGGTCGATCTTGCGCAGCAGGAGCACGGTGCGGCAACCCTCGGGCAGCTGGGCGATCGCCTGCTCGAGCTGCTCGTATTCCTGGCGGGCCATCACCTGCTGCACCACCCCGGGCTGGGCCGAGGCGGCGATTTCCAGATTCGCCTCGCCGGGAATGAACGGCGCGATCTTGCGGCGCTTCAGGCGATTGAACGCGAGCCGCCGGGCGGTCGTGAAGAGCAGCGCCTCCGGTTTTTGGGCGGTGTCGTTTTCGAGCTTCGGATAAACCCGGAGGTAGGCGTCGTGGGCCACGTCCTCGGCCTCCGCCGGGTCGCCCAGCAGCCGCGACAAATGACGGCGCAGCGGAACGACCGTGGCGTGGTAAAGGGCCGTGAAGCGGGAAGGGGGACTGGGATCGTCGGACATGGAGGACGTGGTCAGAAGACGCATCATCGATAACAGACAGCCGGCCCGGGCAAAGCCACTATTCCGGGTCGCAGATTATCGTGAGGACGGTCAGCACCCGGTTTCCGGCCAAGAGTGATTTCAAACGGCTCGCCTGGATGGACTTGAGAGCGCCGTTGCGACGCTGAGAAGTCCGAGAAGGCCCAGGCCGAGCCAGCCGATCTGCCAGACCCGCCGTCCGCCGGACAGCGTCCGCAGCGCCATCTCCGAGAGAGGTCCGATTTCCACGGGCTCGAGAAACGCGATCCCGCGCGCCGGGCTCCGATCGACGATCTCCACCCGAAACCTGTCTCCGGGCACCGGGACGATCACCGGTGTGAGCGTGTCTGATTTCAAGTCCGTGATCACGACTGCCGTTCCCTGGGCTCCACGGATCTGGAGTTCGGTTTCGCCCGCCTTGAAGTCCCCCGCGATCTTGAACAGCAGCCGGCGCCCGGGGTGCTTCACGGCCGGAGCGCTGGACTCGTCGCAGGTCCCCGTGACGCCGGCATCCTTGAAAAACGTTCCGCGATGCAGCGCGCCCGGTTCATTGGGCAGCGAGGCGGGGACCGCGTTGGCCAGCGGTGGCCGGCCGCCCTCGGCGAACACCAGCGGGATCGGATTGCGCAGCTCGAAGGGCATGACGTCCGCCAGCTCCGGAAAACCCAGGTCGCGGACCAGGCTCGGGGCGTCGATCACGGGAATGTGCGGATAAACCGCTTCGGTGATGGCGGCGCGATTCCCGTGATAGAAACTGCGGATGCGCGCCACCTGTTCGTCCCGCAGCGAAACCATCATCGGCTCGAGGACGCTGCGGAAAATCTGCGCGTCGCGCCGCGCCTGCCATCCCGCGAACGCGAGCCAGCCGGCGAAAAAAGCGATCAGGGCTCCCTGCCAAAATCGTTTTCCGCGGATGACGCCGGTGGGCGCGGAGGCGCGGATTTCCAGCCACCGATGAATGCACGCGCCGGCGGCAAGATTCACGACGAGGCCGACGACGAGGATTTCCCCGTACCGGTTCGCCAGGACCTGACCGCGCTCCGGCCGCGCATATCCCATCGCGAACGCCTGCAGCAGCACCCAGGCCCCGGCGGCGAGCAACACGCGTTCGGGACGGTCGATGGTTCGGGAAAAAAACCGAATCCCCAGCAGCGCCGCAAACGGCAGCCAGAGCAGCAGGCCTGCGGCGGAAAATTCGCGCTGCGGAAAGGCCAGGGCGTGAACGACAGTGTGAAGAAAGGCCCCCGGATCAAAGCCCGCGGCCGCCGCCGCGCGGCTGGGCTGCAGCGCCCACCCAGCGAGGCCGGGAAAAACCGCCGCCGCGAGGGTGGGCGCCCACTCCTTTTTTTTCCCGGGTTCCCGGATCGCGCGCCATCCCGCGACCATCGCCACGGCCGCGGGAGCGAGCAGGCCCGACCGCATCGACAGGATCGCGGCGGCCCCGGCGGCGAGCCCGAGCCACCACCCGGCGGAGAAAGGCGTGCGGCCGAGCACGAGCACCACGTGCGTCAGCGAGAACAGGATCAGGAAATAAAACTGCGACTGGAATCCCCACAGCGCGTTCTCATAGAGGACCGGCAGCGAATAGAACCAGGCCATGAGGGCGGCGACGCCCACGAGCGCCGGGTCGGGAAACCAGGGCCGGCAAAGCGCCAGGAGCGGAAAGACGAGCGCGCCGGCCAGCAGGGCGTTCACGGTCATCTGCAGGCGGACGTCCCACTGCCGGTCCCAGCTGAACAGCGCGAAGGCGAGCAGCCGGGTCGGGACGATGCGGTGGTCATTATGGGCCTGAAAAAAATGACCGAGCGGCACGCCGCCCCGCGCCGAGGCGAGATAGAGGTCCTCGCCCACCGCATACCATTGGTCCTGGAACGGCA
>JAQGON010000200.1 GCA_028293565.1 Verrucomicrobiota bacterium
TAGGTGAAGACGAGGTCCTTGCCCCACTGCAGCCCGTGGTCGAAGGCATAGCCGATCACCATGCGCCACGAGGGATCGAGCCCGCTGGCCGGCCCCGCCGGCAGCTTCAGGATCGCGAGGAACATGACCAGCCACAGGAGAACCTGGGAAAGGCAGCGGCCGAGGCGGCTGCCGCAGTCCGCGGGGGTCGACGGGGAGGAGTCGTTCATGAAATCGCGCCGGGTCCGGAAGCCGCGGCCAGATTCCGGGGATGGCATCGCGGGAGCGCGGCGGAACGGAAGCACGGAAAACAAACGCGGGTTCCGACCTCTGGGGTGGCCATGCTCTGGGTCATTTTTCGTTTCTGCCGGCGGGGGTTGGGCGACGAGCGGTGAACGGTGTCACGTCACCAACTGGATTCAACCCTATCCTCGCCGCCGCCGAGCTTGCGCGGCGCCTGGCGGTGGGTTTCGCCGTCGAAGTCCAGCAGGGCCTCCCGCGCCATGTCCGCATGCTTCGGCAGCACGCGGTCGATGTCGTACGCCCGCACGACCTTCGAGTAGCCCATCGGCGCGGTCGAGGTGCCGTTCCGCAGCTTGTCGAGGCACGTCTTCATCACCTTGGCGAACTTCACCGGGTTGCCGGGCTCGACGAGGTAGGCCTCCGCCTTGTCGGTGACCATTTCCGGGATGCCGTGCACGTCCGTACTGACAATCGGGGTCTCGAAAGCCATCGCCTCGAGCAGCACGCGCGGGAACGATTCCTCGTAGCTCGTGCAGACAAACATGTCGGCCAGCGCGAAGAAATCGTAGGCTTCGCGCGTTTCCGTGACGATGTCGACGTTCGTGATCCCGAGCATCTCCATGTCGCGGAGGAGCGAGTCCTGGTATTCGCCGGGCCGGCCGCCGACGAAGAGGAAGCGGTACTTCGCGCCGGCCGCGTAATGGCGCATGAAAGTGTCGATCGTCCGGATGAAAATGTGCTGACCCTTCCGCTCGCAGACCGTCCCGATGTTGGCGATGATGACCTCGTCGTCCGCGTAGCCGTGTTTTTTCCGCAGCTCCGAGCGGGTGTGGCGGCGCTTGAACGCCTCGATGCGGGGAAGGTCGATCCACGACGAGAGGAAGCGGTAGTTGTCGTAGTCGTTGAACTCCTCGAAATACGCGCGGCTGGCGCGGCAGAGGAAGAGCACGCGCGTCGCCTGCCGGAACGCCGCGCGGGCCACGTGCTGCATGTGCGGATGCAGCGCCTTCGAGAAGAACCGCTTGATCGAGGCGCTCTCGTGGATGTACAGCAGCGAGGGCTTGCCCGCGGCGGCGGCCAGGTGCACGCCCCACCAGCAGGCGACCGTGTTGCAGAGCACGACGTCGACCCCGGCGAAATCGACCTTCGCGCGCAGGAGTTCGACCTGCGCGGCGAATTCCCGGTCGTCGCGCGCGCCGTGCAGCGGATGCCGGTCGATCAGCGACACCTTGAGCCCGAGCGCCTCGTAGGCGCCGCGCAGGGGTCCGTCCTCCGCCGCGACGAGGTCGAGGGTGAAGCCCTCCTGCCGCACCATGAAGGCCGCGTATTCGAGGAGGAACAGCGGCGCGCCCTCGTAGTTGAGGTTGTGCGTGACGAGCAGGAGATGAAGCTTTCCGGCGCGCCCGGCGTGCTCGTACCGGTAGGTGTCGAGCTGCAGCGCGCCAGGCTCGAGATAGAGCTGCCGCGGGAAATGCGGATCGGCGAACCGCGAGTATTTCCGGACGAAATTGACGTGCTCGCCCTCGTAATACGTCGTGCCGCGGGAGGCGCTGCCCCAGTGCCAGAGCTCCGCCTGCGGCGTGTAGACGATGCGATGCCCTGCCGCCTGCAGGCGCAGGCAGTAATCGACGTCGTTGTAGGTGACGCTGAAATTCGTCTCGTCGAATCCGTGGAATTCCCGGTAGAGCGAGGTCCGCGTCATCATGCAGGCGCCGGTGACGGCGCTGAGGTCGCGGGCCAGCTTGTGCAGGGGATAGAAATCGTCCGAGTCGGCGGCCATCCCGGCCAGCGGCACGTCGGCGAGGCCATGGTGCGGACCGACGGCGATGCCGGCGTGGTTGAGATGGTGGTTGGGGAAGAGCAGCCGCGCGCCGACCACCCCGACGTCCGGCATCGCGAACCAGCCGGCCATCGCCTCGATCCAGCCCGGGCGCAGGGCGTCGACGTCGTTGTTGAGATGGAGGACCAGCGGCGTGTCGACGTGAGGGAGCGCGGTGTCGACGAGCAGCGAGTAGTTGAACGGCCGCATCGGATCGGCGTCCGGGCGGATCACCCGGCAGTTGAACTCCCGGCGCGTCGGCAGCAGCCGGAGCAGGCGGACGGTTTTTTCGTCGCGCGAAAAATCGTCGACGATCAGCAGCTTCACGTGCCGCCACTCGACGGTCAGGAGCAGCGCCTCGAGGCAGCGCTCGAGCAGGTCGGCGCGGTCGCGGGTGGGGATGACAATCGTGACGGGGTTGGCGGCGAGAAACGCGCCCTCCCAGTAAAGCTGATGATGCAGGCTGCCCCGTTTCTGGGCGAACGGCGGCTGGAAGGCGCGGGCCGGGAGCCGGCGGCGGATGATCGCGGCCTCGAGCGCATGCCGCGTCTGCTCGACGAGCGGACTTCCCACCTCGTGGCGCCGCTCGCGGCCGGCGGCATGGTAGCAGATCGAATCGACATGGGCGACCTGCCCGCCCGTGACGTTTTCCGCGAGGCGCAGCGCCAGGTCGTACGCGAGCGCCGGCGCGTAGTCGGACATGAACTCGCGCGACCGCATGAACGCGCGCCGGTGCATGACGAGCAGGTGGCCGGGCTGATGGCCGGAAAGGACCAGCGCGGGATTCCAGCCGCATTTGAAAACGGGGGCCGATCGCGCGCCGGATTCGTCGATCGTGTCTTCGTCCGCGTAGACGAGCTCGACGGCCGGATTGCGCTGGAGCGACTCCGCGACGAGGAGGAGCGCGGCGGGGGCGAGCTGTCCGTCGCCGTCGGGAAACGCGAGCCAGTCGTCCTGCAGCGTGTGGGCGGCGGCATTGAGGGCCGCGGCGTGGTTCCCGTCCGGCGCGACGATGACGCGGATGCGCGAATCCAGTCCCGCGAGCTCGCTGAGCTGCCGCGCGAAATCCCCGGTGGCATCGCTGGCCTGAAGCAGGCCGAGCGTCCAGCGCTCATAAAACTGGGCGCGCAACGACGCGGCCAGGCGCGCGAGGTGATCGGCGCGCGTGCCGCGCGTGTCGACGATCAGGGCGAAGCTCGGACCGCCGGCGGCGGAGATTTTCCGCGCCGATTCGAGGAGTGTCTCGCGCAGCCGCGGCGCCAGCGAATTGTGCGCGAGCCAGCTTTCGTAGGGCAGGCGCTTCTGCCAGGCGAACCAGGGCTGCGGCTGCGGGGATTCGGCGCGGTAGAGCTGGTGGACCGCGACGACCGTCCGCCAGAAGCCGAAGCCGCCGGCGCCGACGTGCAGCTGGCCGCAGGCGTGGAGGACGGACCGGATCACGTCGCGATAATTGCCGAACGCATAGGGCGGAAGCGGGCGCTCCTTTTCCAGCGACGTCCACGGATAGAGGCGCTTGGTGAAGGCCAGCACCTTCTCGCCGTTTCCGAGGATGGCGAAGATCTTGAGGCAAACCGGCTCGGCCAAGTTGGCCGGGAGATCGACATTTCCGCGGAACAGCGGCGTGCGGGCGCGCGGATGATCGGGGAAGAGCGCCGCGACATCCTCGCGCTCGATTCCATGGACGAGGTTGTTCTGGGTCCGGTTGTCGGTCGTCGCGATCAGCCGGACGATCGGCTGCTCCGCGTGAAAGATCCATCCGCCGATATGAAGCTTGTCGTACTGCGTGTGTCCGATGACGTGCGGCCCCTCGAAGACGCCGTAGAGCGGGGGCACAGGCAGCGTTTCAAGCGGAACGACGGAACGTTCGCGGACCAGCTTGGCCGCGTGCGCATCGCGGATCGACCGCGACGTGCCGGTCGTCTGCTTCAGCAGCTCGATCAGCATCGGCCTGACCAGCGCCGGGCTCAGCTTCGGGCGGATTTTCCGTCCCGGTCCCGGCCCCGCGCACACGATCGGCACGCGCCAGAATTCGGCCCAGGCATCGTCCTCGTTGAGGATCTCGAGCCGGATCAGCGCGGCGCCCGGCCACGGATCGAGGCGGAACGAAAAACCGGTGTGAACGCCCTGGGTCCAATGGGCGTAGGCCTTTTCGATGTCGAGCCGCGGCAGTCCGAACAGCCCCATCACGGGAACGTCGTCGATGAAGGCGCGGACGTCCTTGTACCGGTGTCCGGTTTTCGAAACGAACCAGCCGGTGATCCAGAATTGCTCGGGCTTGATCGTCCAGTTGACAGGCTGCTCAACGCTGAAGAGGTAGGATTCGTTCTCGTTGATGTGGGCTTTCATCCGCTGGAACGGCCATGAAAGACGGTCGGCCATCGCCCGCAAAGAAAATATCCGGGAAATGGCGGCGACGCGCCTCCAGCGAGCGCGCTTGAAGCGACCTGACGGAGTCTCCAACGCATTGAGGCAATGCGTTCCACCTGGGGCGCGACGGGTTTTTACGTGACCGGCGAACGCCTATCTGATCTCGATGCCGGTCCAATAGGCCCATCCCCGGTTGATTGAACCGCTCGGGCCGGGCGCGGTGGAGGCGACCAGTTCGTCGTGCGGATCGACGAGCACCGTCAGATTCAGCGTCTGGAGGCCGCGATCTGCGGCGCGCATTGCCGGATCCAGCCACCGCCGGAAAACGACCTTCGAGGATCCATCCCGCCGGACGCACGTGATCGCGAATTCGACTCCCTTGGTCGGATTTTCCGGCGCCGGGACATTTTCGTATGCGCCCGGCAGGATGCCATAACCCGCGGTGATCTGACGGGTGCCCGGCTCGGGCGCGAAAACAAGGCGCGAAGTCGGGTGCGCCATCAGAATCCTGCGCCCGTCATACTCCATCAGTCCGATCGCGAAGCGGGAAGAAAAGCGGACGGGCGCCGGCGCGAAATTCTCGAACATGGACCGCCGCTCAGGAGGCAGCGCGGACGTGACGGTCTCGACGGACTCAAGTGTGTCCGCCGCGCTGGCGGCTTTTTCGTCGAGCTTCACCCCGCCGTAGGGCGTCGCGTGGGTTTGCCGGGAGAACCGGTCGCGCAGGCCCGGCTGGACGAAGACTTCGACATCCTCCCAGGTGGCGATGGGCGTCGCCTCGTACCCGAAATATTTCCGGGCGGTCTCCTTGAAGGCCGAGTTGGCGCGGACCTCGCCGCGCACGAGGAGAATCGGGGCGTGTTCGCCCTTCAGGGCGTCGAACGCCGCGGTGAGATAGAGCGACACATGATCCATGTTGCGCCGGACCATGAGCGCGCGCCGCTGGGAATAATAGGGGATCATCGGCGCCCAGTCGTCGCCGGCGATGATCAGGACGTCGTCGGGGCCGGTCACGTCGCGGATCAGCCGCGTGAGGCCGCTGCCGCCGTCCGCCTTGAGGCTTTGGTGGGGATAGAGGACGTGAAAATACGTCACGACCTGGGAGACCTGCACCGCGATGACGGCCAGCCAGACGGTCCAGCGAGGCAGGCGGGAATCCAGCAGCGCGCCGAGCGCGAGCCCGACGGCAATCATCAGGCACACGCCATTCGCGGTGAAATAGTATTCGTGCCACGAATAGAGCAGCGGGAACACCAGCGGCCCGGCGGCAAACACCCCCGCCGAGGCGAAAATCCATTTTCTCCACCGCCCGCCCCAAACCGCAGTGATCACGAGGAACAGGACGAGCGTCACCGGCGCGGTGAGTTGGGTCAGGAGCGTGTGCGCGAACGTCCGCCAGAGCTCAGGCGACCGGCGCATCTCCCAGTCGCCGAAAAAATAGCTGTTCACCGCCGCGGAAACGAACTGCTGGCCGCTCGCGTTGAGCGCCTTGATGCTGTCGGCCAGCCGGACCCACCAGAGGGTCAGCGCGAACGGCAGGGCCGTCCCCATGAAAATCCATCCAAGGGCCCGGGCAAAGGCGCCCGCGGAATCCGGCGCTTCCGCGTCCGCGCGGCTCCGCGGCGCGGCCGCGATCCGCCAGAGCCAGCAGGCGCAGAAGACGCCCGCCGGGATGAGATAGATGATGAACGTCGTGACCTTGACCAGGCCGGCGCCGGCTCCCGCCAGATTCGCGACCGCGAGCCAGCCGACGCTGCGGCGTTCGAGCGCGTTCACGAGGCCCACCAGGAACCAGAGGCTGAACATCAGCGCCATCGTCTCGATGAGGAACGCGCGCGCGTAGAAGACATACAGCGGGCACGACAGCACCATCGTCAGCACGACGAGCCGCCGCGGACCCGTGGCGCCGATCCGCGCGAGGAGCAGCCAGACGGCTCCGAGCGCGAGATAAAAGCAGGCGCAGCTGACGGTGCGCGCAGATTGGGTGAGGGTCAGGCCCGTGACCCTCGCGACGCCGACCACGGACCATTGGTAGAGCGGAAATTCGTTCGGCACGGACCACGGTTTCCCGAGCACAGGGGTCGGGTACGCGAGCGAGAAATTGGCCTCGCGCTGGATGAAGAGTGCGGTGATCGCGGTCTGCGTCTGCCGAAATTCGTTTCCCGGCAGGAAGGCGTTGTTCCAGCCGATGGAGATCCCCCATGCATTGAGTGCCAGGGCGGCGCAAAACAGCCAGAGGGCCCCGCGGCTTTTCGAAGGAGCTTCGATCATGGGCGGAACGGGTTGCGCTCAACGCGCTCGACGCGCGCGCAGGGGTGCCGCCATGCGTCGCCCGGGCTCACCCGAAGTAGGCCTCGCGCGCCATGGCGACGTGGGCGGGCAGGGAAACACGCGCGTCGTAGAACCGCGACATGCGCGCGAAGGCCATCGACGCCATCTTGTCGTCGCGCGCGAAATGGCGGTCGAGCCCCGTCTTCAGCGCCGCGGCGAGCTTGTGGTAATCGCCGGCCGGGATGAGCAGGGCCTCGTCGTTGTTCACGAGCATCTCGGGGATTCCGTTCACGTTCGTGCTGATGATCGGGACGCGGAACGACGCCGATTCGAGGAGCACGCGCGGGAACGACTCCTCGAAGCTCGTGCACACGAAGATGTCGGCGAGCCGGTACCAGTCGTAGATGTCGAGCGTCTCGGGGAAGAGCCGGGCGTTTTTCAGGCCCATCAGCTCGATGTCCTGCTGGATCGACTCCAGGTAAAGCCCCTCGCGCGCGCCAACCATCAGGAATTCGACCGGCCCGCGTCCGGCGAGGACGGCGCCGTGCTGCTTCATGAGCTGGTCGACGGCGCGGATGTAGACGTGCTGGCCCTTGCGCTGGCAGACCGACCCGATGTTCACCACCAGCGTCGCCGCGGGATCGAGCCCGTACTTCCGGCGCAGCGCGGCGCGGTCGTGGCCGGCGGCGAAGCGCTCGATGCGCTCGATGTCCACCCAGCTCGCCAGTGTGCGGAAATTGTCGTGGGCGTTGAGCTCCTCGAAGATCTGGCGTGTCGCCCGCGCGGTGAAGACGACGCGGCCCGCCTCCCGGATCGCCTGCTCGATCAGCGGGATCACCTCCGGCGCGGCGAGGCTGTGCTCCGCGAAGAATTTCCGCGGCGTGTTGCTCTCGTGGATGTAGAGCGCGGAGGGTTTTCCCAGCGCCTGCCCGAGATAGACGATCCAGTAGGCCACCATCGTGTTCCCGACGATGAGATCGATGTCGCCCCACTCGAGGCTGGCCGCGAACGCCTTCAGGTGGGCGCGGAAGTCATCCGCGGTCTGGGCCTTGATGAAGGCGTCGGCGTCGAGCACCTCCACCGCCAGGCCGGCGTCCTCGAATTTTTTCCGCAGCGGCCCGTCGACCGGCGAGAAGACGCGGACGTCCCAGCCGGCCTTCTCGGCGAGATACCGGGCATATTCGAAGATGAAGAGCGGGGCGCCCTCGAGATTCAGGTTGTGCGTCACCACGGCGACGCGGAGCTTCAGCGGCCGCCGCGCATGGCGGTGGTCGTTGACGTTCAGCTTGAAGCTCGACGTGCCGTAGCCGACGACCTCGCTGATGTAGGGGTCGCGGTAGTTCGGGTAGCGCTGCACGAAGGCGAGATGCTCCTTTTCCGTATAGGCGTTCCCGCGCGAGGCGCTGCCGGCGTGCACGAGCGTCGCCTGCGGCGTGTAGACGGTGCGGAATCCGGCCTGGGCGGCGCGGAGGCAGTAATCGACGTCGTTGTACGCGACCTGGAAATCCCGCTCGTCGAATCCGCCGAGCCGGCGGTAAAGCTCCGTGCGGGTCAGGAGGCACGCGCCGGTGACGGCCGAGGTGTTGCGCGCCGCGTGCGAAAGAAACAGGTAGCCGAAATCGTCCTTCGGCTGCCCGAAGAACACCGCGTGGGCCAGGCCGCCCTGCGGCCCGACCCAGATGCCGGCATGGTTGAGCGTTTCATCCGGATGAATCAGGCGCGCGCCGACGACGCCCACCGCCGGAATCGTGAGCCAGCCCGCCATGTCCTCCAGCCAGCCGGGCTCGCGCGCCTCGATGTCGTTGTTGAGATGAAGGAGCAGGGGAGTCGTGGCTTCGGCCGAGCCGAGATTCACCAGGCGCGAGTAGTTGAAGGGCGCCCCGGCATTTCCCGTGCGCACGATCCGGGCGGGAAATTCGGGGCGGGATTCGAGCGCGGCGAGGAGTTCGAGGGCCTGCGGTTCCGTCGAGCCGTCGTCGACGACGATCAGCTTCGCATGCTGCCAGTTCACCGTGCGATCGAGCGAGGCCACGCACGCGCGGAGGAGCTCGTGGCGGTTTTTCGTCGGAATGACGATCGTGACGGGATGCTGCGCGAGCACGTCGGGATCCCATTTCAGCTGATGCAGGCAGAGCGCATGCTCCTTCATCAGCGGCGGGAGAAACACGCCCGCCTGGAGTCCGCGGCGCCTCACCGCGTCCTCGATTCCCCGGCGCGCCGCGTCGAAGAGATAATCCTTTTGGTCGCCCTGGCTCGCCGTGCTCTGGTCGTGTGCGCGCCAGTGATAGCCGATCTGGGGAACGTGCACGATGCGGTCGTTCCGCATCCTCTCCACGCAGCGGAGGACGAGGTCGATGTCCTGCGCGCCCTCGTAGCCCAGCCGCAGCCGGCCCGCCGCCTCGACGATCGTGCGGCGGATCACCAGGAGGTGATGGGTGTAGTTGTGCGTGACCGCCATCTCCGGGCTCCAACCGCCCTTGAACTGGGGATCGAAGCGGCGGCCCGTCTCGTCGATCTTGTCCTCGTCGGTGTAGATCATCTCCACGTCCGGATTCGCGCGGATCGCCTCGGCGACGTGGAGCAGCGCGCTCGCCGGCAGGACGTCGTCGTGGTCGACCAGGGCGACGAATTCGCCCGTGGCGAGATCGAGCGCGGAGTTGGTGGCGGCGGAGATGTGGCCGTTCGCGGGGCGGAATATGGTCTTGATGCGCGGATCTTTTTTCGCCGCCTCGGCGAGCATCTTCCTCACGTGCGGCTGGGTCGAGGCGTCGTCGGCGACGCAGAGCTCCCAGTTCGGATAATACTGCGCGGCGACCGACGCCAGCAGCTCCGCGAGGAAGGCGGCCGGGGTGTTGTAGGTCGGGACGACGATGCTGATCTTCGGGCCGGTCGGGGCGAGCGCGGCCGCCTCCCGCGTGAGATACGCCGCCAGGCGGGGCGTGAGCCGGTTGTGGTTCGTCCAAAGCGTGTAAGGGTCCTGCTGCTGCCACGGCGTCTGCGGCGCGGCCCTGGCGACGCGGCGGATCATCTTTTCCGCGAGCTTGTGCCGCGTCCGCCGCACCTCGCCCCAGAAACCCGGCCAGCTCTCGATCACGTAATCACCCGCGAGGGCGCCCCGCACGAAGCCCCATACGGCGCGGGCGAATTTCAGCTCGTGAAAAAGCGCGATCGGCCCGGAGTTCTCGTCGATTTTATTCAGGAAGAGCCGCTTCGAACGCAGGAGCTGGCGCGGGCCGTCGGGATACTCGACGAAAATCTTCAGGCACGCCGGGCTGAAGTTGTCGGGGCGCACGTCGACCAGCCCGTAAAACGCCGAGCGCAGCGCCTGCGGGAACGACGGATTGTGCCGGAGGACGTCGTCGCGCTCCTTGCCCCAGATCAGGCGGTTCTCGTTGACGGCGCCGACCGTCGCGACGAGCCGCGAGATCGTGCGGCTCATGGAAAACGCCCAGCCGCTCACCCGGAATTTCTCGTAATGGGCGTTGACCCAGTCCTGCGGCAGGTCGAGGAAGCCGATGAGATCGTTCTCCGGCCGCATTTCCGTGGTGTTGACGGTGATCTCGGCCAGCACGCGCCTGGCCTCGCGCATCATCAGCGCGTGCGGCTCGAAATGAAAATGCCGGTAGAGATAGTAGAGGCTCTCGCCCACCAGCTCGGTTCGCAGCACGGGCTTCGGCTGCTTCGCGGGCATCTCGGTGCCGGACGTCCTGATCTCGGTGCGGAGGAATTCCGCCCAGACGTTTCCCGGGCGGAGCGTCTCGAGCGTCAGCGTGCGCGCGCCCAGCCATGGCCGGACCGTGACGCGAAAACCCGCGCGCCGCGCCGGAAGGCCGCCCTTGAAAAATTCCTCCAGGTCGGGCCGGTCCAGGCCCATGATCCCGTAGGTGATCACGCCGTCGAGCCGGGCGCGCAGGTCGGTCAGCTCCTCGCCGTTCTTGGCGTAAACCCAGCCGCGGATGTCGATCGCCTTGGTCGCGATGTCCCACGAAGCGGGCTGGTCGATGAAGGAGTGAAAGGAGTCTTGCTCAGACATTAAAAGGTCCAGATGAGCCGAGCCCCCGGGCGGGGTAAAGCATGGTTTTCGCGCCGGGGCGGCGGCTCATCGGATCATGACGCTGGTCCAGTAGGCCCAGTTGAAGCTGATGTTTTTTTCCTTTCCCGGCAGCGTGCTGAGGATCAGCCGGCCGGCCTCGTGCGCGGGCAGGCGGAGGTCCGCGTGATGGACACCGCGGTCGGCGGCAACCCTGGTGGGGTCGAGAAAGGTGTCGAGCAGGGTGGCGTGGTCGCCGTTGGCCTGGACGAGTTCGACCAGGAACCGCACGCCGGCAAGCTGGTGGCCGTTTTCATACGCCTCCGGCACCACTCCGTACTCGGCGCGGATCGTCCGGGTGTCGCGTTGCACGGCGAAGATCAGCTCGCAGGGAGCGTGGGCATTGAACACCCGCCGGCCTTCGACCACCGCGCAGGAGAGCCCGAAGGCCGCGCGGACTTCGACAGGCAGCGGAGTCATCATGTCGAAGAAGGAATGGTCCGGCAGCTGTTCCACATAGTAGCGCGACCATCCCACGCCCGGAACCACGGGATCCTCCGGCAGCGCGAAGGTAAACCCCGACACCTTCATGTTCTGGAGAACCCGGGCGGCGTCCGGCACGAGGCGGCGGGCGAGATACACCTCGCCGTCATTCGAGGCGATGACCGCCCGGGGCGTCAGGTCGAGCGAGGCCGCGAGCGAGGAGATGAGAGCGGGATTGCGCCGATACTCTCCGGCGACGACCAGCGCGCCGATCCGGCCGGCGGGAAGCCGCCGCAGGACTTCGTCCACCGCGCGCCGATCGCCCGCGTACAGGCTCGGCACCATGACCGCGCGGCGCTCCGCGTAATACGGCAGCACCGGGTTCCACTCGAATCCGTAGATCAGGATGACGTCATCCGGGGCCGTGACGGTCGAGATCGCGCGCGCCAGCGTCGGCGGCTCGGGCCGGGTGCCCTGCAGGCGGAAATACCCGTGCGCAAACTCGTGCGCCTCCGTGGCCAGGCAAACCAGGATCAGGCACCATTTGCCGGCGGTCGGAATCTCCGGGACGTCGAGCAGCTGGCTCCATGAGACCGCCAGCGCCAAGAGGAGAAACACGCCGCTGGCATAAAAATAATAATCGTGGACAAAGAACAGGTTGGCGAAAATCAACGGGCCCGCGAGGTAGGCGAGGATCAGCAGGGCCGTCCGCCGCCGCGCGTCGCCTGACCGGAGCAGCCCGAAGGTCAGGACCACGGCCAGCGCGAACCCCGGCAGGATCGAGTCGCACGTGTGGGTGAGGATCTGCGCCCAGAACGTCGGCGAAAATCGCTGGGCGAGCGTGCCGAAATTGAAGGCCGCCATCGGCCCGGACGCGAGGAACGTCGAGAGCGGATTGGAGAGCTTGATCCGGTCGCTGTAAGCCACCCAGAGCGCGCCGGCGACAACGGCGGGCAGCGTGGCCAGGAGCGCGCGGATCGCGATCGGCCGCAGGCGCTGCCAGCGATCCGGCGCCGCGCGCATGCGCGGGATGAGCTGCGCGAGCGTGTAAAGCGCCGCGGCCGCGAGAAAGACGATCAGCGTCGTGACCTTGGCCAGCGCCGCGACGATGCCGAGGACCATCGCGGCCGCGAGCCATCGGTTCGCCCGGGGATGCAGCGAACGAAGGTACGCCAGGAGGAACCACGCGGACGCGCACAGCGCGGTCGACTCGATCATGAACGCGCGCGAGTAGTACGCATACGCCGGCGAAAGCACGAGGGCCCCGAGGAAAAGCCAGCGGCGATGCGACGGCATCCCGGCGTCCCGCGCGGCCATGAAAAAAGCCGGCAGCGAAAGGTAGAAGAAAAAGAGGGAGACGAAGCGGCCCGACGGTTCGAGCGGTGCATGCGTCACGCGGCTGACGGTCGCCGCGAGGTATTCGTAGAAGGGGAATTCCATCGGCGCCGACCAGGGCGGGCCGAACAACGGCAGCGGGTACGCGAGCTGCCAGCCGTCGGCCTGAAGATGGCGCGCCGCCAGCGCCGTCTGTGCCTGACGGAATTCGTGGCCCTCGAGCAGATTGTTGCGCAGGCCGGTGGACGAGAACCAGAGGTTGAGCGCGAGGCAGCCGCCGAAAAGCGCGACGCACCAGGTCCGTTCGCTGGGAAAGGTTGCTCTCATCTCAGTTCGATTCCTGCCCAATAGGCCCAAGCGAACGCGATGCTTCCGGTCGGTCCCGGCAGGGTGCGAAACCAGATCTCGCCCTTCGTCCCCGGCGGCAGCGGAATTTCCAGGGATTTCTCCCCGCGATCTGCCTCAACCTTCGATGGGCTCAGATAAATGCTGCGCAAAACCTGATGATGACCTGCCGGGTCGACCACCTCGACGCGAAATTCCACGCCATCCGTCGCATTTTTCCCGCCATACGCGGCCGGCAGCATTCCAAAGCGGACCGCGGCCACGGTCGCCTTCGGGGGGATCTCAAACACGACGTCCGTCGGGGCGTGGGCATTGAAGACGCTCTTCCCCTCAAGCTGATGCACGGCCACCCCATAAGGATGCATCACGACCAGCGGCATCGGCGTCATCACCGCTTTCAGCGACTGCTCCTCGGGGTGTTGCGACGGAACATAGCGTTTGCGCGGGAACGTCAATCCGCCGATCTCGAGGGCCGAATCGAAGCGGAACTCGTCGAGCGACAGACGCTCGAGCTGCTCGCGTGCGTGCGCGACGCGGTCTTCTGCCACGTGGACCAAGGCGTCGTCGCCCACCAGCAAAGGCACCGGTTTCACCTTCAGGCGCCGCATCAAAGGCTGGTAGCGGGCGAGGCTGGCCCGGGCTTTCCCCTCGATCACGAGCGCGCCGACACTGCCGTCCGGCAGACGGTCGAGGACCTGGTTGACCGCCACCAGATCCAGGGCATGGACGTCGGTGATCATGATGGTTCGCCGGTGCGAGAAATACGCGGGCTTGGAATCCCAGTCGCGGCCAAAAATCAGGACGACGTCCTCCGGACGTGTGACCGCCCGCAGCACCCGACCCAATTCGAACCCGTCCTGCTTTGCCCGCTGGAACGGAAGGTAACCCTGGCTGTAGGTGAGGACCTGGACGCCGAGCGACACGGCGATGACCAGCCATTTTCCGACCGTCGGAAACATCGGCGCGGCCAGCAGCCGGTCCCAGCCGATGGCGAGCGCGCCCAGCAGGAATGCGCCGTTCGCATAAAAATAGTAGTCGTGGACAAAGTATAGATTCGAGAAGACCAACGGTCCCGCGAGGTACCCGCCCAACAGGAGCAGGGTTCGCCCGCGCCAGGCCTTGTCGAGGATCACTGCAAACAGGAGAATGAGCGTAAGGTTGAACACCGGAACCACCGAACCGGCGGTGTGATGACCGATGCGCTGCCAGAATTCGAACGACCCGCGCTGCGCGAGAGTCCCGAAGTTGAACGATTCCATTGGTCCCGAGGCGAGAAACGCCGAGAGGGGATTGGATCGCTTGATGCCGTCGCTGAAATGGACCCACGCCGTGCCGACGATCACCGCCGGCAGCGTTGTCAGCAGGGTCCGCCCGACGATACCCGCTACGACGCGGCGGTCCCGCGGCGCTGCCCGCCATTGTTGTGCCAGCACAGATAACGTGTAGGTCGCAGCCACGGCGAGGAAGACCATCAGCGTGGTGACCTTGGCCAGCGCGGCGAGAATTCCGAAAACACCCGCCGCCGCGAGCCATCCGCGGTGCGGATTCCGCACGACGCGACAATATGCCAGGAGGAACCACGCCGAGGCGCAGAACGCCGTCGATTCGATCATGATGGCGCGCGAATAGTAGAGGTAGACGGGGGAGAGCAGGATCAGTCCGAGAAAAAGCCACCGATGTGGCCGGGCGACGCCGAGGAGCCCGATCAATCCGCCGCACGCCGGCAGCGCCAGGTACAGGAAAGCCAGCGCGACCGCGCGCGCCGCGGGCTCGATCGGAAGGTGGGTGAGCGTCGCCAGTTTCGCGACGCACAGCTGATAGACCGGAAACTCCATCGGCGCCGACCACGGCGGGCCGAACAGCGGCATGGGATAGGCGAGACTCCAGCCTTCTTCCTGGATTGCGCGGGCGGTCAGCGCCGTTTGGACCTGGCGAAACTCGTGGACCTCAACCGGGTTGTTGCGCCAGCCGACGAATGAAAAACCGAGGTTAAGAATGACACAGACGGCAAAAACGACCGGGCCCGCGCGTGCTTCGCCAAGACGTTGGGCCACGACGGTCACGGCTATCGGATCTCGATCTTCGCCCAATAGCCCCAGTCAAAGTTCGGACCGCCGCCAGGCAGCACGCGGAAAAGCACCGAGCCGGTCAGCGGCGCGGCCGTGTCGATCGAAATTTCCTGAGGGCCCTGGTCGCCCTTGAGGATCGCGGGACGCAGATACCGCCGATACAGCTGGAGCGGTCCCGCGTTCGGCGGCTGGCAGACGATCTCGACCTCGATCCCGTCGGACCGGTCATACACCGCCGGGTTCAGTCCCACGGTCGCGGAGATGTGCCGCGCATTCGGCGGGGCGACGATCTCGACCTCCGAGGTGCTGTGGGCGTTGAACACCCGCCGGCCGTCGATCATCTCGGAGCCGAGGCCGAAGGGCACGATCACCTTCAGCGGCTGGGGATTCATCATCGAGAACACGCTGCGATCGGCCACCTGCTCGGTCCAAAAAACCATCGCCGGCTTGGCGCCGGGCGGCGTGAGCTGTCCGCCGTACACGTAGACGTCCTTGACCGGAAAATTCACCAGGGCCTTCGAGGCCTCCGGCAGCCGGTCCTTCCGGACGTACAGGGAGTATTCGCCGGTCTCGATGAAGCCTTTTTCATCCATCCCGAGCCTGGTCAGCCAGGGATGGAAGACTTCCGGCTTGTTCGGGCCGAGGCGATAGATGACGACCGCCGTGATGTTCGCGGCGCCCACGTTCGCGATCGCCTTCGCGATCGCCGCCTCGTCGAGGAGATACTTGTCGGGCACCATCACGGCGCGGCGCTCGCTGTAATACGGCACGACGGAGGTCCAGTTCATTCCCAGGCCGAGCACGACGTCGGTCGGCCGCGTCACCGCGCCGACCGCGCGCGCGATGATCGGCGCTTCCGTCGAAACGGCGATCTGCCGCGGATAATAACCGGCCAGGTATCCGAGGAATTCCGCCACGAGCACCATCACGACCGTGCCCGACCGCGCCAGCCAGGTGACTCCGCTGGCGCCGTACATCCGGTGGAGCGGGTAGGCGAGCAGCGCGAGGAAGAAGATGCCGTTGGAGTACCAGTAATAATCGTGGACCCAGTAAAGGTTGGCGAAGACCAGCGGCCCGGCCATGGCCACGGCGAAAAGCGCGAGCGGCACCCGCCAGGAACGCCGCAGGAACAAAAGCGCCAGCACGGCAAAGAGGATCAGCGCGCCGGCCGGCGCGAGGGTGTAGCGCACGTGGGCGAAGCATTGGTCCCAGAACCGGCCCTCGAAACGCAGCGCCAGCGGGCCGTAGTTCCAGTCGCGCTGCTCGGCCGAGGTCATCATCACTCCGAACACATTGCGCCGCTTGACCGCGTCGGAATAATAGACCCACGCCGCCGCGGCGATCGCTCCGGGCAGCGCTGCGGCGCAGCCGCGGGCGAGGAGCACCCGCCATTGCGAATGCTGCCGGACGATCGCCACCAGCCCGAGCGCGACCGCCGCGGGCAGGAACACCGCGTAGGTGGTGACCTTCACCAGCCCGGCAACGACGCCCAGCCCGGCAGCCACCAGGATGTCGCCGCGATGGCGCGTGTGCAGCGAGACATGAAAACTGTACAGGAACCAGCAGCCGAAGCAGAACGCGGTGGATTCAATGAAGAAGGTCCGCGAGTAGAAGAGGTAAATGGGGCAGGTCAGGATGAGGGCGAGAAAGAGCGAGCATTGCCCGGCAGGCACCTTGAGGCGCCGAAGCAGGAGCCAGATTGCCGGCAGCGCCGCATAGAAAAAAGCCAGCGAGACGCCCCGCGCCGCCGATTCCAGCGGAAGCCCAGTGACCCGGACCACGCCGGCGATGACTGCCTGGTAAAGCGGGAATTCCATCGGAATCGACCACGGCGCGCCCATGACCGGCGTCGAATAATCCAGCCGGACGCCGTCGCGCAGCATCCAGTACGCGGACAGCGCCGTCTGCGTCTGCCGGAACGGATGGGTGTCCTCGAGGCGGTTGCGCCACCCGAGGTGCGTGAACCACAGGCTTAGCGCGAGCGCGACGAGGAAAATGACGGCCCCGATGGTCGTGTCGCGGCGGTCGTCAGGAGCGGAGGCAGGATCGGTCATGGCTCGGTCGGTGGGGTGGAATAATCGGACCGACCGTGGGGGCCACGGGGAACTTGCTCAAGTCGGAGTTTGATGGATGACAGCTGAAACTCCCGCACCCGCTACGGCGTTTTTCCTAAATCTGCAGCCCGGCCGAGGTGGAACGCATTGCCCCAATGCGTTGGACGCTCCGTCCATTCCTCAAAGTCAGCTCGGGCCTCCTGTGCGTCGAGGGCGATTCGACACGTTCAGGGACTGCGACAGGGCGCTCCACCAAGCCTACCGGAATTCGATCTTCCCCCAATAGGCCCAGTCGAAGCTGAAGTTATTGTTCGGGCCCGGCAGCGTGCGGAAAACCATTTCGCCAGATCTGGAATCGCCGAGCGGAAGCTCGATGGACTGCGTTCCCTGATCCTTCACGTGCGCGATGGGATCGAGCAGCCGGCGGTAAAAAATGGTCTCCGGCTTTCCGGGGGTCCGGCAGGCGAGGACAAACTCGACTCCGTCGGTGCGATTTTTTCCCGTGTAGGCTCCATCGTGGACGCCGAAGTTCACGAAGACCGACCGCGCCCGTTCGGGAATGCGGAACCGCATCTCCGACGGTGCGTGGGCATTGAGAATCATTTCGGGCCCGAGCATCGAACCGGAAAAATCGGCGGGCGAGCTGGCTTCAAACGGAAGCGGACGAAACGCCGAAAATTCGCGGCGATGACTGATTTCGCGGAGCCCCAGCACGTGCGGAACGTCGGGAGCCGGGCGCGGCTCGATCACTTCCAGATGAGGATAGGGATGCGACGGCAGGTGATCCCGCACGAATGCATGGCGCGATTTGGGAAACCAGAGGCCGACCTGATCCCCGTCGTTCACCAGCAACGGCGTGGACCCCAGGTCGAGGTGGGCCATCGTCTGGTTGATGAATTCCGTGTTCCGCCAGAGTCCCGCGACGATGACGACCGCGCCGACCTGCGCAGGGTCGAGACGGTCGACGCTCTGTTTCATGCCGCGTCGGTCCCATTCGCGGCCGTTGACGAACATCAGCGCCCGCCGCCCGGCGTAATAGGGGACCGTCGCATCCCAATCGAGGCCCTGGAACACGATGATATCGTTCGGCCGTGTGAGATCCTGCAATGCGTCGATCAATTCCGTCGACGGCTGGCTCGTCCGCTGGTCGGGAAGATAATTGCGCGCATAGTTCGCGAGCTGCAGGAGCATCACCACCACGGGCAGGGCGATCCGGCCCCAGCGCGGCAGCGCCGGATCGTCCTCGTTGCCCGCCAGCAGGACTCCCAGCGCGAAGGCGAGGAAGACGCCGCTCTCGTAGAAGTAGTAGTCGTGAACCTTGTAGAGATTGGAAAACACCATCTGCCCCGAGAGGAACGCGCCGAACAATCCCAGCGCGAGCCAGCGTCCGCGGCCGCGCTGGCGGATGAAGAGATAAAGGCCCAGGGCCAGTCCGGCCTCCGAAATCAGTCCCTTGGTCCAGACGGCCACCGTCCGCGTCCAATAGCCCGGGCTGATCCGCTGCGCGAGGTCGCCAAAGCTCCAGAAGCCAAAATGCGTGTTGAGGATGTCGGCGTTCGAATTCCGGTTGCGCACCGTCGTGCTGAACATGAGCCAGGCGAGTCCGGCGGCGACGGGAAGGAGGAAGGCGGCGACCGTGCGGAAAATGAATCGCGAGCGGCGGGCGCCGGCGAGCGCCGGCAGGGTTAGGCGTTCGCGCCACGCGCCGAAGGCGAACAGCAGGGCCGCGATCGCGAAGACCACCACGGTCGTCAGTTTCACCGCCGCCCCGAGGGCGCCGGCGAGGCCGGCGAGCCAGAACCACCCGGGGCGCCCGGTGGTCAGCCAGCGCGCGAACGCGGCCAGGAACCAGGCGCAGAAGCAGAGCGCCGTGGACTCGATCAGGAAGGCGCGGGAAAAGAAGAGATAAAGCGGGCTCGTGAGCAGCAGGCTCAGGCACAGGAAGCGCGCCGAGGCGCGGATCCGGAGCGAGCCGAGGACGAGAAAAAACGCGGGCAGCGAGAGCTGGAAATAAATCCAGCTGACGAATCGTCCGGCGGGATCGAGGGGCATTCCCGTGACAGCGGCGAACGTCGAGACCGATGCCTCGTAGAGCGGAAACTCCAGCGGCACCGACCAGGGCGGCCCGAAGACCGGCGTTTCATACGCAAGCGGCAAATGGCCCGGCGGAAGATAGGCCGTGGTCAGGGCGGTCTGGGCCTGCCGGAATTCGAACTGGTTGATCAGCGTGTTCTCCCATCCGACGAGCGCGAAGGCGAAGTTCGCCAGCCACGCGGCGAGGAACAGGATCCGCGTCCAACGCTCGTCGTTCAAGGGATGAGCTGGCGCGGTCGCAATGGGACTCATCGGCGAGGGTGGGGTTTGAAGGTCAAAGGTGGAATGCGTTGCCCTCAACGCGTTGGCCGCTCCGTCGAGCTTTCAGGTCGAGCTCGCGTCTCCAGCGCATTGAGGGCAATGCGCTCCACCACAAGCAAACTCGGCCACGACTGGCTCATGCGTGGTCGAGGTCGCTGGCGGCGCGGCGGATCCCCTCGGGCAGACGGACAACCGGCCGCCAGCCCGTCGCGGCGATGAGTTTCGAATTGTCGAGCAGGCTGTCATGCACGTCCCAGGAATGCGCCGCGCCGCGCTGGACCGGGATCCGCCGGCCGAGGGTCTCCTCGACGTGCGCAATGACCTCGTTCACGGAGTGCGACTCACCGGCGCACACGTTGAAAATTCCCGGAGGGCGCACCCGGATGATCCGCTCCAGCGCCGCCGTGAAATCCGTGTGATGGAGGAAATCCTTCCGCGCGGTCCCGTCGCCCCAGACCGAAAACGGCGTGCCGTTCATCGCGCTCTGCAGGAGAAAGGGGATGATCCCCTGCGGCTTGTGGGTCGGTACCGGAAAGCCGTACGGATTCGAGATCCGCAGGATGGTGTAGGCGAGCCCGTGGCGCTGGCCATATTCCTGGATCAGTCGTTCCGCCGCGAGTTTCGCGTGGCCATACCAGCCGATCGGCGAGCAGGGATCGGTCTCGCAGCTCGGATGGTCCGGCTGCGCGTTGCCGTAGACCGTCCCGCCGGAGGAGAAAAAAACGAAATGCAGCTTCTCGCGGTTCGGCGAGGCACAGGCCGCCTTCAGCACCTTGATCAGCAGCGGAATGTCCTGCGTCCACTCGAGCCCGACGTGCCGCTCCGAACTGAGCGGTACCGTGCTCCAGGCGAGATGGAGCAGCGTGTCGGTCTGCTCGATCAGATTGTTGACGAAAAGATTCTCAAGCCCGAGGTGCGGTCCGCCCTCGGAACGGGAGAGGCTCGTCACCTCGGCGCCGGCGGCGAGCAGCGCCGGGTGGATCACGGCGGCGAGGCGGCTGCGGCCGCCGGTCAGCAGGATGCGTTTGTCTAACGGCGGGTCGTCCATCGAAAGGACTCAGGACGATGCCGCCGCAGCCAAAGGCGTCAAGGAGCGGTAGAACTCCGCGAGCTGGCGCGCGCTTCGCCTCCACGAAAAATGTTCGGCGGCGAACGCGAGGGCTCCGCGGGAAAGTTTTTCGGCCAGGGCGGGATCGCCGTGCAGCCGGGCGACCGCCGCCGCGATCGCCGGGCCATCGGCCTTCGCCAGCACGAGGGCATGTTCGCCGTCGCGGACGAGGTCGCCGAGGTTGGTGCGCGGGAGGATTACTGGCCGGCCGATCGCGAAAAATTCCGGGAGCTTCGAGGGAAAGCGGTAGTCGTTGAACGCGTCGGGCACCCCCGGCTGCACGAAATAGTCCGCCAGCGCCATCAGCGCCGGCAGGTGTTTCGCGCGCGCGACATGCCCGAGGTGGATCAGGTGCGGGCGAATCCAGGCGTCGCCCTCCGGCAGGAAATCCGGGAAGTCGCGCCCCGTCCGGATCAGGTGCGTGACCAGTCCGGAGGCGTTCAACTGCGCGACGGCCTCGTACAGGCTGCGGACTTCGGCTGCGTTCGAGGCGTGGACGTTGCCGTGATAGAAGAGCACGATGTCCGCCGGCGCCAGCCCGAGCGCACGGCGGAAGGCCTCGTCGCGCGGAAGCGGCTTGAAATGGCGCGGGTCCGCCGCCGGCCAGATGACCGCGCTCGGCCGGCCGGCCGGCACGTGCGCTTTCAGCCGCTCGACGATGACGGTGACGCCGGCCGCTTCGCGAAGGAAACGCGCCGCATGGCGCGGATGGGAGAGCACGTCGGGCACCAGCGCATCGAGCTGCTTTTCCGGCAGCGCGGCGAGTTCGGCGAACGGCCGGCCCAGGCGGGACTCGAGCAGCTCCTGCTCGTTGTCCTCGAGGTGGACGAACACGGCGCTGCCGTAATCCGCGGCGACGGCGGTGGCGAACCGCCGGACGTTTTCGCGCGAGGTCCACGCATGGACGAGACAGGGGCCGCGGCCGTCCTTGAAGTAGGCCGGCAGATGCGCGATCTCGTTAAAATGCAGCGCCATGAACCGCGCCTCGGGCAGGGCGCCGAGCGTTTCCTTGTGATCGGGGACGGCGACGACGCAATCGTAGCCCGCCGCGATCAGCTCGTTCGCGAGGCTGGCCACGTGAAGGGCGCTGTTGGCGGAAAAATCGCCGTAGAGCGCGAACAGGATGTTTTTGGTTCCCGGCGGCGGCCGCGCACCCGTGCCCTGGCGATCGAGGGTGGGCTGGGCCCAGGCGAGCGTCGATAGGTCGCGGACCGGACTCGGTGGCGGCGGGTTCGGGATCCAGCCCTCCTCGATCTTTACGGTGTGATCGGAGCGGATGAAATAGATCCGTCCGCACTCGGTGGTGGCGCGGATCTTGATCCGGCCGGCGCCGCGCGGAAGGTTCTCCGTGGTGATGAAACCGGAGCGGGCCGCGGCGGGATCGTGCGGAAAACGCGCGGTCACGTCGGCGCGGGGCAGGCCGTAGTCGCATGGGACCTCGACGTTGCCGAACTGAAGGACGATTTCGCGCACCTTGAATTCGGGATGAAAGCACCAGCCCTCGATGCGCGCGGGCCGGGTGATCGTTTCACCGGCGGGCGGCTTCTCGATCGCGCCGAGGATGGGGTGGGAGCTGACGGGAATCGCGAGGGCGCGCACGGGAATCCAGGTGACGCCGTCGGCGGAAATTTCGAGCCGTCCCTCATAAAATCCGAAGGGCAGGTAACAGATGAACTTGAATCCGCTCGTCGAGGCCGCGGGTTCGGCGGGGTAGGCGGCGGCGACATCCGCCCGGGAGATACGCTCGAGGGGGACGAAGATCCGGTCCCCGACGACGACGCGCACCTCGTTTGGCGAGGGGGATCCGGGGACGAAGGCCCAGCCGATGAGCTGAAAGTAATTCTGGGTGGGCTGGAACGGCTGGAGCGTTTCCAGGCTGAAGCGGGGAGCGGACGTGACGGCCGCGTTCATCGGCCTTTTTCGAGAGTCGCGAGCCGGGCCGTGAGTTGCTTCACGTCCTCCTGGGCATGCGCGAGGTCGCGCGCATGGTTTCCGGCCATGGCGTGGGTCGCGCCGATCTCGCGGTTGGCCTGGTCGAGTTTCGTCACCAGATCCGCGATGATCTGGTCGCGCGCCGCGATCTCGGTCGCGCCCGCGGCGGCGGCCTGCCGTGCGGCGGCCAGCTTTTCATTCAGCACCCGGTCGAGCTCGACAATGTAATTGATCTTGGATTCGAGGGCATGCTCGGCCTGACCGAGGATGGAAATAGCGTCGGCCTTGTCGGTCTCCTTCTGGAGCACGGTGTCCTGGAGCTCGAGGACGGTGACCTGCGAGAGAATCAGTTCCTTGCGGATGCTCTGGACCAGCAGGGTTTTTTCCTCGAGCTCACGCCGCAGGCGGTCGAGCTCCGTCGAGGCTGAGGCGTTCTTGGGGTCGTTGGAACTCATCAGGACGCTGCGAACATCGAACATTCGCCGTTGAACACTCAACCTCTTTCCCGCGGAGGTCGCGAATGTCCGCGGATCAATCTCGAGCGAGGACTCAAAAAATTCCGGTTTCCAGTCTCCGCGATCCGCAGTTGGCCGAAGGGTTATGATCCGCGCAGATGAAAACGCCGCCAGAGAAATTCGCGCCAGGCGCTTTGGCGGAGGTAGCGGAGCAGGCGAGGGTGCTCCTCGACTTCGGCGTGGGTGAGGGCCCGGCCCTGGGCCTGCGTTCGCAGCGCGTCGATTTCCCGGTGGCCGAGGCTTTCCATCTGGGCCGAGGTTTTTTGCGCGGCGTGGATGCGGAAGCACGCGAGGAAATACGGCACCCGGACGATGCGCGCCCCGGCTTTTTGGAAACGCAGCAGGAGGTCCCAGTCCATCGCGAACCTGAAGGCAGGATCGATGCCCCCGACGCGGTCCCAGATCCGCCGGCGCCAGAACAGCGACTCCTGCGGGACATAGTCGTTCAGCTTCAGCATTTCGTCATCGTGGGGCGGGAGAAACCACCGGCCGACCTCCTGGGAATTTTCATCGATCAGAATCCGCTGGCCGTAGACGACGTCGACCTCCGGATGCCGTGAAAAATAGCCGCTGACGTACGCCAGTGTGCCGGGGAGGTAGACGTCGTCGGAATTCAGCCACGCCATGAGGTCGTCAGGCTCCCCGTCCGTGCGGGCAAAGCCCTTCGCGATCGCATCGGCCTGGCCGGCATCGCGCGTGCTTTCCCACGCGGCCAGCTTGGCGGCGCGCTGTTGGAGCACATCGGTGCTGCCATCGGTCGAGCCGCCATCCTGGACCACGTAGGAAAAGCGGACGTCCTGCTGGCCGAGAACCGAGTCGAGGGCCTCGCCGAGATAACGACATTGGTTGAATGACGGCGTGACAATGCTGAAGGCCGGCCGCGATTCCGGCCCGGTGCGGAGGGAAGGGAACCGTTCCAGAATAACCGGATGGGGTCCGTGGGACGGCCGGGCGCCAAGCTGGAATTCGACGAGGTCGCGCGCGCGGCTGTCCGGCGCCCACAATGGCTGCCATTTCGCCGGGACGGAAATTTCGGTTTCCAGGGCGGTGCGCCACTGGCCGGCCGCATCCTTGAATTGAAGTTCCGCCGGGTGTTTTCCGGCGGGAATGATCGCCCAGAGCTCGAATCCGGTGAAGTCATCCGGGGCGGCGGGAAACGCCAGGCGGACGTCGGGACGGTAAATTCCGCAGCGCCCGAAAAATTCGCGACCGCCGAGGCTGAGCCGCATGGCCGCGTACGGGGAGCCCGGCCCGAAACACCAGCCGCGCATCCGGAGGAAGCGGCTCGGCAGCGAAAAACCGGCCGGCGCGTCGATGTGGATTTCAGGGTTCACGCTGGCAGCCCCGAAAGAGGGAGCGAACCCCGGTCAGAGCTTGAATCCCGCGTCGGTGGAATCCTTCAGGAAGGTCTTCACCGTATCGAGCGAGAGCGCGTCGAGGGAAAGCCCCAGCATCTTCACCGCCTTGCCGATGATGTCGTTCGGGACGGTGATGATCCGGCAGCCGCACTCCTCGGCCTGGAAAATGTTCAGCACCTCGCGTGTGCTGGCCCAGAGCAGCTCCGCCTTGGGCTGCTCCTCGAGAAGAGGGACGCAGGCGCGCAGGAGCGGCATCGGGTCCGTTCCCGAGTCGGCGATGCGTCCGGCGAACACCGACACGACGGAGGGAATCGCGGGATTCAGCGCGGCGGCGACCCCGGCGACCTGCCTGAGCGAAAACAGGGCGGTGACGTTGAGTTTCACCCCTTCCTTGCCGAGCTCGCGGATGAGGGGAAGCGACGATTCGCCCCGCGAATTCGTGATCGGGATCTTCACATAGACGTTTGACCCCCAGGACTTGATTTTCTCCGCCTGCCGGCGCATCTCCGAAAATTCGTCGGAGAACACCTCGAGGGAAATCGGCTTGGCCGTGACGGTCTTCAGGATGTCCTTCGCGAACGCCTCGTAGTCCTTCACTCCCGCCTTCTTCATCAGGCTCGGGTTGGTGGTCAGGCCCTTGACGTAGGGCTTAGAGTAGAGATCGAGGATGCCGGCCTTGTCGGCGCCGTCGGCGAAAATCTGGATCTTGAGATCGGTCAGTGATTTCATGGCAGGGAAGTTTGGCTGGGATTGAGCTTCCCGCCATCTGGATGGGCAAGGATAATTCGGACGGCGTCGGCAAAACTCGCGGCCGTGAACGTCGGGGCCGTCTGCACCGGCTCGGCGTAATGAAAATCGATCAGCACCGTGCGGACGCCGGCGCGCGCGCCGCAGTCGACGTCGCGCCAGCGATCGCCGATCATCCACGACTTGGCGAGATCGACGCCGAGCCGTCGCGCGGCATCGAGGAGCATGCCCGGCTCGGGCTTGCGGCGCGGATCCGGCGGATCGCCGTCCCTTCCCGGGGCGTAGCAGACCTCGACGCGCGCAATTTCCGGAATCCATTCGCGCAGTTTCGCGTGCATCGCCTCGACCGCCTCCTGTGTCTGGATCCCGCGTCCGACGTCGGGCTGGTTGGTCGCCACCACGAGAACGTATCCGGCCGCGTGCAGCGCCCGGCAGGCGGCGGGCACGCCCTCAAACAGCTCGAATTCCTTGAGCGAGCCGGGCGCGTAGGGTTTTCCCTCGCGGATCACGGCCCGATTGAGCGTGCCGTCGCGATCCAGGAACACGGCCGACCGACCGGGAAAGGGAGGGATGGATCCTTCGCTCATGGGTCACACAAACTTCAGTTTCCGCGCGGCGAACACCACCATCCGCAGCAGCAGCCAGCCGTGGCTCCAGCGCTGGATGTTGGTGGTGCCGTAGGTGCGCTCGCGATACCGGATCGGCACGTCGGCGATCTTGAGGTTCAGCTTGGCGGCGCCGAACAGCAGGTCGAAATCGCCGAACGGATCGAAGTCGCCGAAGTAGGCGCGGTTCGCGGCAATCTCCTCGTAGTGCGCGCGCGAAAGCACCTTGGTGCCGCAGAGCGTGTCCTTGACCGGCTGCCCGAGCAGCCAGGTGAAGATCAGGCCGAAAGCCTTGTTCGCGCACAGGTTCAGGAACTGCATCGCCTGCTTTTCCATCGGATAAACCAGGCGGACCCCGTTCGCGAATTCCGCGCGGCCGCTGGCGATCACCTCGTAGAATTTCGGCAGCTCCTCGGGAGGCATTGTGAGATCGGCGTCGAGGATCATCAGGATGTCGCCGGTCGCCGCGGCAAACCCGAGCCGCACGGCGTCGCCCTTCCCTTTTCCGGTTTGCTGGATCGCCTTGATCCGGCGCTCCGGAAAGGCGCGGACGACCCGCTGGATCTCGTCCCACGTGTGGTCGCGCGAATGGCCCTCGACGAAGATCAGCTCGGTGCCGGCGCCAAGCTCCGCGGTCCGCCGCACCGCGCCCTCGATGTTGCCGGCCTCGTTGCGGGCGGGCACGACGATCGAGACGGTCAGTGGACGGTCCGCCGCGCGTGCCGGCCGGGCGACGATGAAGACGGTCAGGCAGAACCACTGCAGCAGCGGCGCGAGCCCGCGGTTCAGCAGGGTGCTGAGCAGCGGAATGTGCACGGGGACCAGCAGCCGGCCCTGCCGACAGACGGGATCCCAGTTCGCGAGGCGGAGGAGATTCAGGACGTCCGACGACGCCAGCCAGCTGTTCTCCGGCTGCGGGGCCTTCAACCCGAGCCAGCGCGCGAGCGTGAGCACCGGCCGCCACAGCGAGTTCTGAAAATTGATGATCAGCCGCGTCCCGGGATGGGAGAGCGCCTGCAGCCGCGTGAGCAGGAGCTGAACGTCCGCCGCGAGATTGAGGGTGTCGGAGAGGATGATGACATCGAAGGTCTCGCCGAGATCCAGGAGTTCGCCGGCTTCCGCGAAGAACGCACCTTCGGGAATTCGCCGGCGCGCCGCCTCGATCTGCCGGGGAGAAAGATCGACGCCCGTTTTGCGGGACGCCTTGAGGCGCGAGAGAAGCTCGCCGGATCCGCATCCGACCTCGAGGACACTCGCGTCGGCCGGAACCATCAGGTTATAATAGTGCGACAGCAGCGCGCGGTAGCTCCGTGCGCCCCATCGCGGTTCGGTTCCGGCGTCGTCGTAAAATGCGCGGACTTCGTCAAGGCCGCGCCGGGTCGACTCTGGCAGCGTGAGATTGGCCACGGGGTTAGCGCGCTGCGGTCACGGATTCCCATTTCGTCGGGTTCCGCTTCAGGTCCGGATGCGACACAAAAAGATGCCAGAGGACCGCCTGGAACGCCTCGGTGTGCGGCGTCACGTTCGCCGGATTGGCCACCGGGACGAGGACGCAGGCGTCCGCCACTTTCGCGGCATGTCCTCCAGCCTGGCCGACGACGGCCACGATTCGGGCGCCGACATCCGCGGCCAGTTTCATCGCGGCGACGAGGTTGGCCGAGATATTTTTCTCCACGCTGCCGCCCCCTACGGAAAAAACCAAAAGGGCGTCGGTCGCGTCGATCCGCGAACCGCGAAGCCATTCCGCGATCGCGCCCTCCCAGCCGTCGTCGTTGATGCGGGCGGTGAGCTCGGCGACATTTTCGGTTGGGGCGTAGGCTTCGATGCCCGCGATTTTCCGGAAATCGCTCACGGCATGGGAGGCGTTGGCGGCGCCGCCACCCATGCCCAGCACGAAAAGACGGCCGCCGCGGGCGCGCAGATCGGCGAGTTCCCGGACGCATCGCTCGCAGGCGGAGGCGTCAATCTTCGCCAGAATCTGCGCGGCTTCCTGAAGATGTTGGACGGAATAAGACATTGGATCTTAGGCGGGCGGAATCTGCCCGGAGCGCAGGAGCGCGTCGAGTTCCTTCAACCCCGCCGGCGAGCCGATCTCGTAGAAACGATCACGCACTTCGTATCCGGCCAGCTGCCCGCCGGCGGCCAGCGACTGCTGCACGTCGGCGAGATCGACGCAGGTGCCGCGTTTGATTCCGGCGAAGGCCTCGGCCCGGAAGGCGCCGAAGCCATAATCGATGTGGCGCATTCCCGGGCGCGGAGTTTTCTTGTCGTAGGCGGCGATCACGCCGCTCTCGAAACTGACATTGCTGCGGTGGCGGCTTCCATCGTTGCGGCAAACCGTCATGAGGCCGAGCTTGCCGGACTGCAGGAAATAATCGCCGACGGTGGAATAGTCGATGGGCAGGTAGCTGTCGCCGTACAGGAAGAAAAAAGCCTCGCCGAGTTTTGGCAGCGCCTGGACGAGCGCGCCTCCCGTCCCCAGCAGAGCGGGACCATCGAACGAATACTCGAGCCGAACGCCGAAGCGCGAGCCGTCGCCGTAATGCCCGATGATTTTCTCGCCGAGATGACCGGCGCACACGACGAAACGGGTGAAGCCCGATTTTTTCAGCAGCCGGATCTGGTGGGAAAAAAAAGGCTCCCCGGCGATGTCGACGAGGAGTTTCGGCACGGTGGCGGAAACGGGCAGAAGGCGCGTCGCGAGGCCTCCGGCGAGGATGGCGACGGGAAGGTTGGTCGCGGACATGCTAGCTTTGGGCGACGACCTTGGCGCCTTCGAAGTCGAAGCGGAAGCGCACTTCCTGCAGGCCGAGCCCGCTCATCGCCTCGCGGAGCCGGCGCTTGTCGCCGGCGTAGAACATCAGGAATCCGCCGCCGCCGGCGCCGATCAGCTTTCCGCCCAGGGCGCCGTGATGCATGGCGTGCTCATACCATTCGTCGATGCGCGGATTGCTGACCGCGGTCACCTGCGACCGCTTCCGCCGCCAGTGCACGTCCATCAGTCGCGCGAACTCCTCGAGTTTCCCGCCCTCGAGCGCGGCGAGCGAATCGTGGCCGAGCTGCTTGGTGAGATGAAGATGGTCGAGCGTGCCGCGATCGTCGCCCTTCGACTTGTCATCCTGCTCCTTCAGGATGGCCGACGCGCTGCGCGAGTAGCCGGTGAAAAAGAGCAGGAGGTTGTCCTCGAGATTGAAGAGCGTCTCCTCGGAAATCGCGCAGGGGCGGTATTCCACACGGCCGTCGGGGTGAAACGTGAAGGCGGTGATTCCGCCGATGGCGGAAATGTACTGGTCCTGTTTCCCGATCGGCTCGCCGAGCCGCCCCAACTCGATTTCACAGGCCTGCTTGGCGAGATCGGCCGGCGAGAGGATGGCCTTGCGCGAGGCGTGCAGGCACTTGAGCAGAGCGGTGGTGAAGCTCCCCGACGAGCCCAGGCCGGTGCCGCTGGGAATATCGGCCATGGACGCCAGCTCGAGGTGCGGGTCGGTAGTGCCCGTGAGTTTCAGCGCCTCGCGGACGATCGGGTGTTCGATCTGCTCGACCGCGGACACGCGCTCGAGCTTGGAGTACTTGACGATGATCTCCTCCTGAAACGTCCGGTGCTGAGTGATGTAGACATACTTGTCGATCGCCGCGGCGACGAGGAAACCGCCATGCTTTTCATAATAGGAGGGCAGGTCGGTGCCGCCGCCGCCCAGGGAAATGCGAAGAGGGGAGCGGGTGATGATCATGACGGAGGAGGGACGAAGGAGATCAGAGCGCGGCGGCCGAAACCGGGAAACCGCTGGCGCGGTAAATGTGTTCGACGATTTCAAGCGTGCGGATGCCTTCACGCAAACCGGGCGACGGGTCACGACCGAGCCGGATATCGGCGATGAACGCCTCCGTTTCGAGGCGCCATGATTCGTCGTTGCCCGCGTAATCCCAGACGGTGGTTTCCGGCGGCCCCATTTGAGGCAGCATGCGATGGAACGTGAGGCGCTCGGCGCCATAGCTTCCGCCTAGCCCGTCGATCGTCGCTTTTCCGCCGCGACCGTAGACCTCGAGCGAGAAAAGGTTCTTCCATTCGGTGCAGCTCGCGTGAAGCCAGGCGGTCTGGCCCGAAGCGGTCCGGAGGGAGACGAACGCATTGTCGTCGACCGGCATGTCCCAGAACGACGTCACGGCGTGCCCCTCGATGGAGTCAAACGCGCCCAGAAACCATCCGGCCAGGTCGATCAAGTGGACTCCCTGATCGATCAGTTCACCCCCGCCGGAGAGGGCGGGATCGGCGCGCCATTCGCGATCGTACCCAAGCCGTCCGCCATGTCCGTACCGGGCGCGAAGAAACATGAGCGCGCCGAGCTGCCCGGCGTCGATCAGACGGCGCGCCCGCAGCAAGCCGGGATGAAAGCGGTGGTTGTAGCCGAGCCGCACGCGCACTCCCTCGGTGGCGGCGGCGGCGGCCAGGGTGCGGAGTTGCGCCGAGTTGAGTGCGCCGGGCTTTTCCAGCAGCACATGCTTCCCGGCCCGGATCGCGGCGAGCGCGAGAGGCGCAAGTGACGAGTGGGGCGTTGAAATGATGACGGCAGCGACGCGCGGATCGGAAAAGGCGACGGTGGAGTCCACGATGGAGCGACACCCCACCACGAGCCTCGCCAATTCGCTGGCGCGTGTCTCGTCGCGGTCGCAGGCGTAGAGCAGCAGCGACGATCCGGGCAGGCCGAGGACTCGTTTTCGTCCGACTGCGCCGCAGCCGACGACGGCGAAGTTAAGTTGCTCGGGATTGGGCCGGTTCATTCCGTGACGGAGATGTCCGAGGGCAGGCTAACCGGCCAGGGGACGCAAGGGAGGTTTGCCCGCCGCGTCGTGGCCGGAGGGGAGTCCGGGTGAAATCCGGCGCAGGGTGAAAAGGTCGGACCGGGTGACTGGGTCGCCCTGGTTTTCGAGCGCCTGCCAGTTGTCCCATTGCGCGCTGAGCAGCTTGCCGGAGAGGCCGTCGCTCGCGGGCGAAAGAAGCCATTCGACGAGTTGCACGACTTTTTCAATGGACGCTCCGCCGGAGCTCTTCTGCTTTTGCGCGGCCGCAAATTCGGCTGGGCCGGCGACGTCGGGGCCGAGAGCCAGGATTTCGTCGGTGAGACGCGTGTTGATTCCGCCGGGAGCGACTGCGTTGATGTCGTAGGGTCGGCTGCGTTCCTCCTCCGCGATGGTTTCGACCAGCCGCACGACGGCGGTCTTGGCCGCGCCGTAGGCCGAAAAATGGGGGCGGGGCCGGGTGGCCCCGCCGCCGGAGAAACAGACGACCTTGGCGCGGCGGGGCGCGTTTTTCAGCAGGGCGTCGAACGCGCGCACCGTGTTGAAGGTCCCGTCAAGGTTCGCCCGGACGGTGGCGGACCAGTTCGCGGGATTGGCGCTCAAGGTGCGGCCGACCTCACCCTGCAGGCCGGCGCATGCAATCAGGCCGTCGAGCTGCGGCCAGGCTGAAGCCACTTCGGAAGCGGCGAATTCGACCTGTGACCAGTGGGTGACGTCGCAGCGCGAGGCCCGGAATTTTCCCGGATGCTGCCCGGCAAATTCCATCTGGGCAGAGCGGGCGATGCCCCATACGGAATGACCGCGGTCGAGCAGACGTTCGGCGAGGGCGCGGCCGATACCGCTGCTGGAGCCGGTGAGGACGAGATTCATACGCGGCTCAAGGCAACGGAAATTCGCGACGCGGGTAAAGCTCCTTGCGTGCGACAGGCTTGGAACGGCT
>JAQGON010000033.1 GCA_028293565.1 Verrucomicrobiota bacterium
TGCGAGGGCGCGGGCGAGCTGTTCCGCGTTTCCACCCTCGACCCGCTGTCGCCGCCCAGGACGAAAGAGGGCGCGGTCGATTACACCAAGGACTTCTTCGGGAAGCAGGCCTACCTGACCGTGTCGGGCCAGCTCGAAGCCGAAATCTTCGCCACCGCCCTTTCCAACGTCTACACGTTCGGCCCCACGTTCCGCGCGGAAAACTCCAACACGTCGCGGCACGCCTCGGAATTCTGGATGATCGAGCCCGAAATGGCGTTCTGCGACCTGACGGGCAACATGGACCTGGCAGAGGAGTTCGTGAAATATCTCATCCGCGACGCGAAGGAGCACTGCGCCGCGGATCTCGAGTTTTTCTCCAGGTTCGTCGACAAGGACCTCCTCGCGCGACTCGACTTCGTCCTCGAGCGGCCCTTCCAGCGCTGCAGCTACACCGAGGCGATCACGCTGCTCGAAAAAAGCGGGAGAAAATGGGAGCACCCCGCGACCTGGGGCGACAACCTGCAGTCCGAGCACGAGCGGTTTCTCGCCGAGGAACATTTCAAGTGCCCGGTGACGGTCTATGATTATCCGCGAACGCTGAAGCCTTTTTACATGCGCGTGAACGACGACGGGAAAACCGTCACCGCGATGGATCTCCTCGTCCCCGGCATCGGCGAGATCATCGGGGGCAGCCAGCGCGAGGAGCGTCTCGACGTCCTCCAGGAGAACATGCGGGCCCATCATCTCCCCGAGAAGGACTACTCGTGGTACCTCGATCTGCGCCGCTACGGGACCGTCCCCCACTCAGGGTTCGGCCTCGGTTTCGAACGGATGCTCATGTTCGTCACCGGTGTCGCCAACATCCGCGACGTCATCCCCTTCGCCCGCACCCCCGGCACCGCCGAATTCTAGCGCGCCTCAGGCACCGCGCACGTTCGCGATCTACCCCAAACGGACCAATCTGATTCTCGGGCGTGGCGAGGAAGCTCGGCGATTGCCCTTCGCCCCGCCGCCCCTTTTGTTTTCCTTTCATGGCTGCGTCGAAATCCGTGCGTCCCCCCGCCCCCCTCCGCATCCTCACCGCCGTGCCCCTCTGCGACGGGCACGACAGCGCGGTGACCACGATCAACATCGAGCTCGCGCGCCACGGGATCGAAGTGATCTACCTGGGATATCACCAGTCGGTCTCGGCGATCGCCCGGGCCGCGATCCAGGAGGACGTCAACGTCGTGGGACTCTCCTCCTACAACGGCGGGCACATTGTGTTTTTCCGGGAGGTCGCCGACCAGCTGAAGCGCTCGGGCAACGCCGACATTCCGCTTTTCGGCGGCGGCGGCGGCACGATCACGAAAGCCGACGAACGCGTGATGCGGCGCCAGGGCACGGACCGGATCTTCTACGCGGGGACGCCGCTGAAGGAAATCATGGCGGTGATCCAGCGCGACTATGCCCGGCCCGCGAAATTCGTCGCGAAGTTCCGCGGCGACCGCGCGCTGGCCCGCGCGATCACGCTGGCCGAGGCGGGCGTGAAAAAACCGCCGCAGACGAAACCACGCGCATCGGCCGCGCCCGCCGGGAAAAAGAAGGCCTTCGTCGTGGGCGTTGCCGGCCCGGGCGGCGCGGGAAAATCGACGCTGATCGACGAGCTCACGTCGCGCTTTCTCCAGCGCATCCCCGGCGGCCGCATCGCGATCCTCGCCAACGATCCCTCGCACCCCGGGTCCGGCGGCGCCATCCTCGGCGACCGCGTGTCGGCGATCTACGCGCAGGATGACCGGGTGTTTTTCCGCTCGCTCGCGACGCGGGGCAGCCTGACCGGCCTGTCGCGGGCCGCGCCCGATGCCATCGCCCTCCTCCGCGGGAGCGGACAGTTCGACCTGATCCTGGTCGAGTCGGTGGGCGTGGGCCAGGAGAGCGACCCGTTCCGGATTTTCGGCCGGGGCCCGGCGCTGGTCGACGCCACGCTGTTCGTGCTCGCACCGCATTATGGCGGGCTGATCCAGCTGCAGAAGATCGCCCTGTTGAACGGAGCCGACCTCGTCGCGCTCAACAAATGCGATCATCCCATGGCGCACACGGCGAAGGCGGAGATCCAGGCCCGGCTCAACCAGAACGGCAAGGGCCAGACCCTCCACACCACGACCGCCGCCCGGCACTTCGACGCCGGAGTCGACGCGCTGTTCGGGGCGCTGGCCGGAATCGGCGGACTCGACGACTGCGCCGGGGGCGAAAAACCGTGTCACCTGAAAATCTCCCCATGAGCCAGCTCGGAAAAATCGCGGACTCGATCGACGCCTATAACGCGCACGTCGCCGCCGAGGTGAAACGCGCGCGGGCCGACGAAGCCTTCGCCGCCGAGCTTCGCGCCCGCTGGGCGCAGCTGCGCTCATCGGTGGAGATGACCCGCTCGCCGACCGGGACCCCGCTGCCGCGCCTGGCGCTGCCGGAGACGGACGAACCGGGCGCGATCGCCGAGTATCTCCTGGGACAGGGTTTTCCGGGCCAGTTTCCCTACGCGACGGCGGCCTACCGCGAAATGTACCTCGACAAGGAAATCGGCACGGGCGAGGAGCCGATGCGGCTTTTTGCCGGCCTCGGCCTGGCGGAGGACACGAATGCCCGGTTCAAATATCTCTCGCGGCATCAAAAGAGCCTGCGCCTCTCGACCGCCTTCGACGGACCCACGCTCTATGGGCTCGATTCCGACCACGCCGGAGTCCTCGGCAAAGTCGGCGAAGGCGGCGTGGCGATCGACACGGTGGAAGACATGGGCCGGCTGTTTGCCGGCTTCGACCTGACCCGGAAGGACGCGTCGGTCTCGATGACGATGAATGCGCCCGCCCCGGTGATTCTCGCGATGTTCATCGCGGCGGCCAAGCGGCGGTTCGGTCCCGGGTGCGTGCCGAACCTCCGCGGCACGATCCAAGCCGACATGCTGAAGGAAGTGCAGGCCCAGAACGAAGTGATTTTCCCGGTCGACGCGTCGCTGCGCTTCCTCTGCGACATGATCGAGTGGTGCGTGCCCAATCTGCCGCGGTGGTATCCGGTCTCGATTTCCGGATATCATATCGCGGAGGCCGGAGCCACGCCCGTACAGCAGGCGGCGTTCACGCTCTCGAACGGGTTCACCTACGCGGCCCTGCTCCAGCAGCGCGGCGCGGACGTGAACCAGTTTGGCCCCCGGCTTTCCTTCTTCCTCGATTGCGGACTCGACGTGGAGTACCTCGTGCTCGGCCGCGTCTGCCGGCGCATCTGGGCGATCGGTCTGCGGGACGTCTTTGGCGCGGGGCCGAAGGCGCAGATCCTGAAACTGCATACCCAGACTTCGGGGCGGTCGCTGATCGCGGCCGAATTCCAGAACAACCTCACGCGCACCGCCGTCGAACTGATGCTGGCATACATGAATCATACGAATTCATGCCACTCGAATTCAGCCGACGAGCCGTTCACGACTCCGACGGAAAAATACGCGCTGCTCGCCTCGCACGGCCAGTCGATCCTGCTGGAGGAGTCCGGGATCTTCAAACACACGATGAATCTCTTCGGCGGCGCTCCCGGCCTGCTCGCGCTCGAGCGCCAGGTCGAAAAGGCGATCCTCGGGGTGTTCCGGGAAATGGACACGCTTGGCGGGGTGATCGCGGCGATGGAACAGCGTTACCAGCGCAGCCAGATCCAGGAGGCCGGACATCGGATCGAGACGCAGATCTATTCCGGCGAGCGCCCGATCATCGGCCTGAACAAATATGTCTCCGACGAGCCCCTCCCGAGCGTCCCGCTGGCAAGGACCTCGCCGACCCGGCAGCGGCTGCAGGTGGCTCGGCTGCAGGCTTTCAAGAAGCGGCACGCCCGAAAAGCGCCGGCGGCGTTGCAGCGCCTGGAAAACGTCGTGCGCGGCGGCGGCAATGTTTTCGCCGAACTGGTCGAAACCGTCGAGACGTGTTCGCTCGGGCAGATCACCGCATGCCTCACCAGCGTGGTCGGCAAGTTCCGCCCGATGGTGTGACGTTTCCGGCGCCACTCCTCCGGCGCTGGCGGACCTTGAAGAAGGGAAATGAAAAAGCCGCCTTGCGGCGGCTCTTTCGCTAACGACCCATTTGACCCTGACCCAAAATCAATTCGTGCCCTCGGAATAAACCGAGGCCATCCCGGCTGCGCCGCTCCGCGGGAGATTGAGCGCCAGCTGCGAAGTCGCCTTCACCAGCTTCAGCACGGCGCGGCTCGCGATCTCGCGGCGCAGCGGCGTCTCGGCCGAGGCGTAAGCCTGCGTGATCACGCCGACGAGGTTGGCGCGCGTGACCAGGTCTCCATCTTCCTTCGCGTTGTTCACGCCCTGCGCGATCCAGCCGCCCGGCATCTCGTTCACCAGGACGTGCGCGACGCCGCGGCCGTTATGGTTCACATAGACGACCGACATCCCGGCGCGGAGCTGCGAGTAATCGCAGGCGGTCACGACGATCGCCGTGCCGCTCACATAAAGGGGTTCCATCGACTCGCCGGCACCGAGAAACGCCTGCGCGCCTTCAATCCGCTTGGCGGCGGCCTCGGCCGCGACCAGCTCCTGGCCCTTCGCCACCATCACCGGCGCCGGCGCCATCGTGACAATCGTCTCGAGGTCGCGCCGAACCGAAACCGTCGAGCGAGCGCTGGCGACCACCCCGCCGAGCGTCAGAAGGAGCGCAGCGGCCAGCCGTGAAACAGAGGACACGCGGCGCTTCTGGGCGGCGGTGGCGATGAATTGCATGCCCACATAGTACGCGAATCGGCCGTTTCCAACATCCGGGAGTCCCCCTGTTAATCGGTAGTAAATTCCGCTGGGGTGTTTACCTTGGGCCCTAGGGTGTATCCCGACTGCACCTTAGGTTCCATCATAATACCTTGTTAATTAAACTTTTACACATCCGAATTCCGGCGATTTTCCACGTGAAAAAAGGTTCACTTTCGGGGAATTGGTGCGGATGATCCCTAACTGAGCCGATGATCAGCGTTCTTTGCACAGACGACGACCCCCAGATCACTGACGTGGTGCAGACGTATTTCGCCCACTTCGCGCCGGAATGTGCGCTGGAAATCGTCGGAGACGGGCGCTCGTGTCTGAACCGGATGGCGCGGGGTGGAATCGATGTCCTGTTGCTGGACCTGGAACTTCCGGACATCGACGGCCTGCATATCCTGAGCGAACTCGCGTCGCGCGGCGACACCACTCCCGTGATCATGGTGAGCGCGCGCGGCCAGACCGATCTGGCGGTGAAAGCCCTGCGCGCGGGTGCGGTCGACTGCATCGACAAGGCGTCGCCCCAGTTTCTCGAACTGCCGACCCTCGTCAAAAATGTCTACAGCCGTCAGCAGGAAAAATTGAAGGTCCAGCGTCCGGCGTCGCTCGCCGCCGCCAGAAACCTGGTGCTGCTGGTCGAGAGTTCCGCGCCGCTCCGGGCCGCGCTGTCTTCCTTTCTCACCCGCAATGCGCCCCGGATCGTCCTGACCTCGATCGCGTCGATCGACGAACTCGAGTCGACGCTCACGGGACGTAGCGGGCTGGACGCGATCATCCTCGGGCCCAAGCCCGGCAATTCCACGCCCTTGGACGCGCTGCGGACAATTCACACGCATGCGAGCGGAACCCCGGTGATCCTTCTCGCGCAGCAGAACGACGGGGCGACGGCGGTCGCGGCCTTCAAGCTCGGCGCGCAGGACTATATCCTCCAGCAGGACGGTTACCTGTCGGAATTGGTTTTTTCGCTCAACAGCCTGCTGCGTCGCGCGGACACCGATCACCTGAATGCGCGCCTCAGCCGCGAGCTCGCCGAACTCAACCAGTCGCTCGAGGCGAAGGTCGCCACGCGAACCGAGGAGCTGAAGGCCGAGATCGCCGTCCGGCAGAAGGCCGAAAACGCCGCGGCGGAGCACGCCGCCAGGCTGCAGACCCTTTCGAAACGACTCTTCAAAATCCAGGAGGACGAACGGCGGGCGATCGCGCGCGAGCTCCATGACCAGGTCGGCCAGATGCTGACGGGATTGAAATTCCAGCTCGAGGCGCTGGCCCGCGCCGCGGACCAGAATCCGGGAGCCGGACTGAAGGAGAAGATCAACGAGGCGCTTGGCCTTTCCGCCGAACTGATGGCGCATGTCCGGGAACTGACGCAGCAATTTCGCCCCCGGATCCTGGACGACCTCGGACTCCGCGCCGCCCTGGAATGGCACGCGCGGCTCTTTCAGCGCCAAACCGGGGTAAACGCCGCGGTCGAGGTTTCCCTGCCGGACAAACGGCTGCCGATTGAACTCGAGGTCGCCGTCTTTCGCATCACGCAGGAGGCGCTCACGAATATCGCGCGGCATGCGGGCTGCACGGAGGCCGCCGTCATCGTGACGCACGATTCCGTCGGCGCGGGGGAAACCGGCGAGGGGCGGCTCCACGTCGAGATCTCCGATCGCGGCCGCGGTTTCGACCTCGAGGCCGCGCTCGCGTCGCGCAACTCGATCGGACTGACCAGCCTCACCGAGCGCGTCAGCCTCGCGGGCGGAACGGTGGAAATCTTTTCCCGCGTCAACCAGGGCACGCGCATCCATGCGGAATTCCCGGTGGGCGGGACGCGGAACGGCGACTCGACCGCGCCCATGTCCGCCGGAGTCCTTTTATGACCACGGTTGTACTCGCCGATGACCACGAGATCGTGCGCAAAGGCGTGCGGAGTGTCCTCGAGGCCGAAAAGAATTTCACCGTCCTGGCGGATGTCGCCGACGGGCTGGCGGCCGTCCAGGCCGTGGAAAAACACCGGCCGAACCTGCTCTTTCTTGACCTCAGCCTGCCCCGGCTGCATGGCATCGAGGTCCTGCGGCAGGTCCGCGCCGCGAGCCCCGACACGCGCGTGCTGGTGCTCTCGATGCACAACGACGAGCCCTATGTGATCGAGGCGCTGCGCTGCGGGGCCTCCGCCTATCTTTTAAAAGGCTCCGACACTTCCGAAATCCTGCATGCGGCCCGGGAAGTCGTCGCGGGCCGCCGTTTCCTGAGCGCGCCACTGTCCGACTGGGCGATCAGCGCGCTGGTGAGCAAACCCGCCGAAAACGCCGATCCGCTCGCCACGCTCTCGCCGCGCGAGCGCGAGGTGCTGCAGTATGCCGCCGAGGGGCTGGCCAACGCGGAGATCGCCGAAAAGCTTTTCCTCAGCCCGCGCACGACGGAGACCCACCGCATGAACCTGATGCGGAAGCTGAATCTCCAATCGCAGACCGACCTGGTCCGCTTCGCGATCAGGCGAGGCCTGATCCAGGCTTAGTTCGCGCGGGGTTTTTTGCCGATCCGTCCAACGCGGACCATGGGCACTGCGATGAAGCGGTGCTTCGCGTCTTTGCGGCGATCCTCTTCAAACGCCGGCAGACAAAACAGAACCGCTCCGGTTTTTATCCGAAGCGGTTTCCAGCCCTAAATCTCAAGAGACGCCGTCCGCTTTTTTCCGGCCGCCCCGGCTCGGTCGCTTGCGACCGCCGTCATCGCCGGTCTTGTCGGCGAACTTCGAAACCTTGGCGTTGAGCCACAGCTCATCCTTCGCGTTTTTGTTCAGCCAGAAAATTTCCCCGGCGTGCTCGACGAAGACCGGTTTTTCGCGCGGCTTTTCCGGGACCTTGAGGCCCGCGGTCAGCAGCGTGGCCACGAATTCGTCGGGGCTCCTGCCCAGCTCCTCGGCCAGCCGGTCAGCTTTCCCGGCCACCGACCCCGTTTTCGTTTCCTTCAGGAGAAGCCGCACGGCCGACAGCACGCCGCCGGCTTCGGGCGCCCCCGAAGGCGCGGTCGCGAGCGGGCCGGAATCGCCGAGGGCCTGGCCGGACGGTGTCCCGTCCGGAGCAGCGAGCGCTTCGCCCGCCTCTTTTTCGCGGCCGTTGATCCAGAGGCCGCCGCGCGAATCGTGATTCAGCCACCAGACATCCGGGCCGATCTCCACCATCACCGGCTTGTCGTCGGGTTTCTCCGGCACGACGAGGCCGAGGGTCTTGAATCCGGCGGTGAGCTCGGATTCGGAAACCTTCAGGGCGCGCGACAGAAAACTCGCGCTTCCGGAGCCGCCGGGTCCGCGGCGGTTCCGCCGCATCAGCGGACGGACCCGTTCCAGCAAAGCGGGTCCCGCCGGCAGGATGCCGGCCGGTGCGGACTCGGGTTTCGCGTTCCGGTGGGCCGGGCGCTCGGCGGCGCCGCCGGTCGCAGCGCCTTCGGCGCGTTCGGGCCGCGGGGCATGCGGCTCCGGTGATGCGGGCTGCGCTTCGGCCTCGGGCTGAGCATCGTTCGCCACCCGCGTGCCCTGCACGACGCGAAACACCGGACGCGGTTTCTCGCGCACGTTGATCCACAGCTCGCCGCGGCGGTTGATGTTCACCCAATAAAGATCTCCGTCGTATTCGACGTACACCGGCTTCGCGTTTTCGTCGCCCGGGATCTGCATGCCGCACTCGACCAGCGCGCCCTTCACGTCCTCCTCGGACAGCGACCATTTTTTCGCGAGATAATCGACGCCGACCGACATGCCGGGCCCGCGCTGGTTGCGGCGCATGTGGGGTTTCAATGCATCGAAAAACGTCGGCAGCTCGTCTTCCTGCGCGAGGTTGTCCCACTCGTCCTTTTCCGCCTCCTCCTCCGGCGCGTCCGGCTCGCTGTCGCGGGAGGTGTCGACCGGTTTCCGGAAACCGTCGTCCGGCGCCATCTTCTCCTCGAGGAAGCTCGCCGGCTTCTCCTCGGTGGCGGCCGTCCCGGACGCGGCCTGGAATTTTGCGGCGAATTCGGCGCGGAGCTTTTCCGCCTCGGCCTTGGCCGCGGCGGCGGCCGCGTCCTGCAGCGACCAGTCGCGCTGCGTCGAGCGCCGCGCGAGTCCGGTGAAGGCGAGCAGGTTGCCCGCCTGGGGTTCGAACTGGACAATCTCCCACTCATCGCGGCCGAGATCGTTCAGAAATTTTTCCAGAAGCGCGGGGCTGGCGAATCCGCCTTTTCCGCTCGTAATGACCTTGTATTCCCAGAGTGACATAGAAGACCGGCGAATCCGCCGGAACCCAACGCATCCCAAATGACAGCGAGATTGCCGAGCCTAATCTGACCAATCTTTCGTCACGGAAGCCAAAAACCACTCCATTGCATAATCGCTCAATTGGCTCCCCGGACCAGCGGGATTGAAATCGAATGCATGCGTGGCCCACGGCAGGCGCAGGAAAAAATGCGGCACGCCGAGCTCCGACAATCGCGCGGACAATCGTTCGCCGTGTTTGACCCACGACAACGTGTCCGGCTCGCCGTGAATCAGCAGGGTCGGCGGTGAATCGCTTTGCGCCAGCCGCTGCGCGCTCGCCGAATCGTAGTTCGCCTCGCGCCCCTGGTCGGGCGGCCCGCCCAGAAATTGGCGCATCAACCCGCGCGAATTGAGCACATCGTCCGTGCGCGACACCGCCCACACAAACGGCATGTCGTGCGGCGCGTACAACGCGATCACGCCGCGAATCGCCGGATCGCGCGCGCCATAACCCACCGCCGAGGCGATCTGCCCGCCGGCCGACCGACCAAACAAAATCAGCCGGGTCGGATCGATGCCATAACCGGGCGCATGGGATTTGATCCACGCGATGGCCTCCAGCACGTCGTCGCGCTGCGCCGGCCACTGCCAGCGCGGAGCGAGCCGGTAGCTGATCGCGGCCACGACGCAGCCTCGCTCGACGAGCCAGTCATTCCACTCCGGCAATTGCTTCCGGTCGCCGCCGTTCCAGCCGCCCCCGTGAATCACAATGACGCACGGCCGAAGGCTTCCCCGCGAATCCGGCGTCGCCGGCCGATAGAGATCGACCTTCAGTTCGGATCCATCGGGAGCGCCCACCACCGCGGTGGTCATCCGCGCCGGCCGCCGGGCGCGCCCGGCCACCAGCCGCTTTCCGGAAAACACCGGTCGGGCGAGATTCCTCGCGCCAAACGCTTCGGTCAATTGCCGCGGCAGCGTCGCCGCAAGCCGCCGCGCGCTGACGACCGGGCGAAGCAGGCAAACCGCCGCGGCCGCGCAGGGCAGGAGGATGGCGGCGCGCCAGGGCCCCGTCGTCGCCAGCACGGCACCGGTGCCGAGCAGGAGCGGAAGCAGAACAAGCCAATGGCCAAATTCGCCCGCCAGGATCGCGAGTTTCCAGGCAATCATCCAATCCGGCGCCCTCACGACCGCCAGCGACGCGATCGCCGCGACCGCGATGGCCGCAATCAGGAGGAGGGAGCTGGCCACGTCGATTTCCACTACGCGCGAAGCCATGCCGCAGGCGAACCATTTTCTTTGTGCTTCGCCGCGCCCGTGTTTGATTCGGGAAATGCGCCGCGTCGATCAGCTCCTTGCCAACCTCGGCTACTGCAGCCGCCGGGAGGCCCGCGACTGGGTCGAAGGCGGCCGCGTGTCCGTGGCCGGCCGGGCCGTCTCGGATCCCGGCAGCAAGGTGGACGAGACCGGTGTCCGCATTGACGGCGAGCCACCCGATCATCCCGGCGAACTCCTCCTGCTCCTCCACAAACCGGTGGGGCTCGTCTGCTCGCACGACGAGCGCGAGGGGGCCAACGTCTATTCGCTCCTGCCCGAGCGGTGGCGGCGCCGGAATCCCCAGGTCACCAGCATCGGCCGGCTCGACAAGGACACCAGCGGAGTTCTCCTGCTGACCGACATTGCGCCGCTGGTGCACCGGCTGACGTCGCCGAAGCACAAGATTCCCAAGGTTTATCGCGCGGCGCTCGATTCCGACCTGCCGGGCGATGCCGCCGCCCGGTTCGCGAGCGGCGAACTCCTGCTGGAGGGCGAAAAAAATCCCTGTGCGCCGGCGGACCTCCGGATGCTTTCGCCGCGCGAAGCCGAGGTCACGCTGACGGAGGGACGGTACCATCAGGTGCGCCGCATGTTCGCCGCCGTGGGCGCGACCGTGACGGCCCTGCACCGTTTCCGCTTCGGCGACCTTGAGCTCGGAGAACTCGGCCCCGGGCAATGGCGGGAGCTTGCGCCGGACCATTTCGGCAAATTTTGACCGCGAAGCTCGCAAAGGCCGCGAAGGCTGGGTAGCTCCGAGCGATGGACGAATTCCCCCTGACCGGCGCCCAAAAAGCCTTCCTGCGCGGGCTCGGGCAAAAACTCGAGCCCGCGCTGAAACTCGGAAAGGGCGGCGTCACTCCCGCCTTCCTCGGACAGTTCCAGCAGCAGCTTCGCGCGCACGAGCTCGTGAAGCTCCGTTTTCTCGGATCGGATCGCGACGAACGCGCCGGACTCTGCGCCCAGCTGGCCGACGAGGCCCGGTGCGTGCTCGTCGGAACCGTCGGGCACACGGCATTGTTCTACCGTCAGCATCCGGAGCCCGCGGGACGCGACATCGAGCTGCCCGCCAAATAGCGGTGCGCCGCAATGCTTTGACCGCCGGATCGGCGGCGATATGCCTTGCGCATGTTCACCATCATTGGAGGCGACGGAAAGGAATACGGCCCCGTCTCGGCGGAACAGATCCGGACGTGGCTGGCGGGCGGGCGGGCGAATCTCGACACCAAGGCGAAGGCCCAGGGCTCCGAGGAGTGGCGGCGGATCGGCGATTTTCCCGATTTTAGCGGCAGCCCCTCGCGCGTTGAAACTCCGCCGACCGTCGCCGTCAACGTCGCCGACGCGAAAGCCTACGCGGAGGATCTCATCTCCCGCGGTTCGACGATCGATGTGATGGGCTGCCTGGGCCGGAGCTTCGAATTGTGGAAGGCGCATTTCCTCCCCCTCGTCGGCGTGACCCTTCTGATCGTGGTCGCGCAGGGAGTAGCCGGGATGATTCCGGTCCTCGGGATGCTGAGCGGCCTGCTCCTGAACGGCGTGTTCTACGGCGGGCTCTATTATTTTTACCTCGGAAAAATTCGCGGCGAACACCGCGAGGTCGGCGACGCCTTCGCCGGATTCACCCGGGCCTTCGTGCCCCTGATGCTGGCCACGCTGGTGTCCTCACTGATCATCATCGGCGTGATGATGGTGGCGTGCGCTCCGCTCATGCTCTGGCTGGTGAAATCGCTGATCGAGGGCGGAGGCCAGATCCGTTCGATGCCTGCGTTCAGCCCGTTCGTGGTGGCCGGCGGCCTCGTCGGATGCGTCGCGGTGATCTACCTGTCGATTTCCTGGGCGTTCACCTTCCTCCTCGTCATCGACCAGGGCCTGGGACCCTGGACCGCCATGCAAGTGGGCCGCCGGGTCGTGGGCCGGCATTGGTTTGCGGTCTTCGGCGTCCTGTTTCTCGGCGCGATCTTCGCCCTGCTGGGTATCGTCGCCCTTTTCATCGGCATCATCTTCACCCTGCCGCTCATGTTTGGCGCGATCTGTTACGCGTACGAATCGCTGTTCCGGCCGCCGCCGCGGATTTGAAAAACGGCACCGGCCTCCTCCCGATGCCAGGGGATCAAACCTCGGAAGAGGTTTTCTTCGCCAGCAGCGCGTCGAGCGAAAGCCTGCCGGGGCCGAAGACGAACACGATCACCGCAGCCAGGAGAAAAAGAAACGGCGCGGCCGTCACGAACTTGTCCGGATCCGACGCGAGGGCGTGGACCGCCTCCGTTTCCGACGTCGCATAGGCGACGGCCATCATGAAAATCAGCGGGAGCGGCACAATCCGTCCGCCGAGCCCTGCCAGCAGCAGGAGGCCGCCGATGCATTCCACCGAGCCCGCCACGATGGCGTTCAGCTTCGGCGCCGGAAGATGCAGGCTTTCGAAATAGCCCGCCGTGCGGTCGAGGTTCATCAGCTTGCCCTTGCCGGTCTGGAAAAATCCCCATCCCCAATAAAGCCGGACCAGCAGGAGAAATGGCGAACGCAGCCAGCCCGCCACGAAGGCGAGCACGGCGTTGAGCTTATGGTACAGGGAGGCGGGGTTCATGGGGATAAGAGGGACAGGTGGGAAATTATTTCCGGCGGCAGAGCCAGCCGAGTTCGGTCCAGAGCGCGAACCAGTCGCGCACCTGCCCGGTCGTGACTCCCGCGCCGCCCCTCGCGAGCGCACGGCTCAGGCGCGCGCCCGCGCGCAGCGCTTCCAGGATGCGGAAGGCGGACGACTCGAGGCGCTTGTAATAAAGCTGGTTCTCCACGCGGTGCACCGCGATCCACGTCTTCGAACGCCGCGGCAGGCGGATCCGGCGCACGGCGGCCCGGCGCCGCGCCGCAGTGGTCGCGTTGCTCGCCTCGGCGCGAAGCGTGTCGCGCTTTTTCACCGCGATCACATAGGCGTCCACCGGATGGTTCAATGCGAGCAGCTGCACGTAAGGCTGCACCGCGAGGCGAAGGCGGGAGGGCGGACTCGCGCCGAGATCCGCCGCGGTGACCGGCGCGAACGCCTCCTCGTCGAACGCGACGGTCTGCGCCCATTCGAAGCGCGCGATGTCGATGGCCAGCGCCGTGCGCGGGGCGGTCCAGGCAGGCTCGGCGCGCAGGAAGGCCTCGAGGCCCGAGCACAGGTTGCGCAGCGTGAACGAGCGCGACGGACGCTTCGCCAGATAGGCGAGGGCCAGGCGGTCGAACTTCCGCGCGCCGAGCATCGCGCGCAGGCCCGGATTGTCGTCGTGGAAGCAGTCGACCAGCCGGAACCAATACATCCGGTTGTAAATTTCGAGCCGGTCAAACGCAGTCAGCCGGTCGTTGGGCTTGATGATTTCCGCGGCGACCTCGGCCATCGGCCGGCCATCGGTCCATTTCCGCTGCATCCGGTCACCCGCCGCGAGCGGGCGCAGCAGGGAGGCGTGCATCAGCCGCTGGATTTCACGCAGGCCGCGGATGCGGCGCGGCCTGCTCGCAACCGCGCTTGGGTCTGGCGGAGAGGGTTCCATGAACATCGACGGCCCGGGGCTTCCCGCCTTCAGCCAACGCGGGCCGCTTCCGCCGGCGCCGCGCCCCGCGCGCCGCCGATGAATTCGTTGGCCTTCAGCGCCTCGTCGTGCACTTCGGCGAAGGACGGAATCCGGTCGTCCCACTCAAGCAGCGTCGCCGTCACCCCGCAGAGCCGGGTGGCGTGCGCGTAGAGTTTCCAGACCGGGTCGAGCACCGGATGATCGTGCGTGTCGAGGAGGTATTTCTCGAATTTCGTGTGCCCCGCGATGTGCATCTGGCCCACGCGATGGTGGGGCACGCCGTTCAGATAATCGTACGGGTTGAAACCGTGGTTCTTCGACGAGACGTAGATGTTGTTCACGTCGAGGAGAATTCCGCAGTCGGCGAGTTCGACGACTTCACCCAGGAACTCCCACTCGGTCATCTCCGACGCGTGGAACTCCGCGTAGCTGCTGACATTCTCGACGCAGATCGGCACCTCGAGAAAATCCCGCACCATCCGGATCTTGGCCGCCGTCCGTTTCGCCGCCTCGAACGTGTACGGCATCGGCAGGAGGTCGTGCGTGTAGGTGCCGTCGACGCTGCCCCAGCAGAGATGATCCGAGAGCCAGGGAGTGTTCGTGCGCCTGACGAGCGCCTTGAGCCGGCGGAGGTGTTCGCGGTCGGGTTTTTCGGCGGACCCGAAGTACATCGAAACGCCGTGCTGCACCACGCGGTACTGCTCCAGGATCAGGTCGAGGACCTCGAGCGGGCGGCCGCCCCCGCACATGAAATTCTCCGAGATGATCTCGAACCAGTCGACCACCGGTTTCTTTGCGAGGATGTGCGAATAATGCGGGACCCGCAGGCCGAGGCCGATGCCGTAGTCGGTGTGGCCGTTGAACGGATTGGCGGGCATGAACGAAGGACGGAGCGGGCGAACCGGATTGCGGACGGACGAAAAAAAACGCGGCCGACGACGAGCGCCGGCCGCGTCGAGGAGAGTCGATTACTTCTTGGGCGTTTCGGCGGAGGCGCAGCCGCCCTTGCCCTTGCAGGAGTTCTTGCCCTTGCAGCCATTGTCGCCGGCAGAGCAGCCGCCCTTGCCCTTGCAGTCGTTGTGGCCCTTGCAGGAGGCGGATCCCTTGCAGCCGTCCTTGCCCTTGCAGGAGCTCTTGTCCTTGGAGGCATCCTTGGTCGCCGGGGTGCCGGCAGCCGCGTCGCCCGCGTGGGCGCGAACCGCGAGCGAACCGGCGTAGAGGCCGGCCATGGCGGCGGCGGTGATGATGAGACGTGTCGATTTATTCATGCGATACTGGTTTTGGGGTTTATTGACCGCCTTGCGCAGCTACCAAGCCGAACCAAGCGATGCAAAAATGGGAGGAACGACCACCGGGATTATTCCCGGGATTTGAAATCGGTGCAACTCGAATGTCGGCATGACGCCCCACCCGGGGCCCGCGACAGGCCTAGACGATCCGGTCCGCCATCGGCTGCCGGCGTTCGAATTCCGCGAGATTGGCCAGGAAGTGACGCACGATCGCCTCGTCCTGGTCGCGCCGGCCGCCGGCCGTGTGCGGCGTCACGTAACACCGCGGCGCGGACCATAAGGGATGGTCGGGCGGAAGCGGTTCGGTTTCGAACACGTCGAGATAGGCTGCGCCCAGCCGTCCCGAATTCAATGCCGCCAGCAGCGCCTTCTCGTCGACCGTCGAGCCCCGCCCCACGTTGTAGAAGCGCGCGCCGGGTTTGAAACACGCCAGGCGCCGGGCGTTGACGTAGTTTCGCGTGCCCTCGTTGTCGGGCAGGAGGTTGACCACGTGATCGGCGAGCGAAAGCACGCCGCTGATTTTTTCCTCCGGGATGATGTGCACGCCCGGTTCGCTGCGCACCGAGCGGCGCACGGCATAAAGTTTCATCCCTAACGGCGCGAGCAGTTCGGTCAGCCTCCGGCCGATCGCGCCGAAGCCGAGGAGCACCGCGGTCTGCCCCGTGAGCAGCGTGTTCTCGTAGCGCCGTTCCTGATAATTCCACGCCCGGTCGCCAAGCTGGTCGCGGTGCGAGGCCAGCAGGCTGCGGCCGAGCGCGAGCATCATCGCCAGGACGTGCTGCGCGCACGGATCGGCAAAGACCCCCGAGGCCGTCGTGAAAATCGAGCCGCGCTCACGAAAGCCCTCGCGAAACGCCGCGTTGTCGTAGCGCTCGTATCCCGCGCTCGTCACCTCCACCCAGCGAAGCTGCGCGCAGCGGAGGCAATCCCCGGCGTCGGGCTGGCCAAATGCGACGTCCGCCGACGCCAGCGCCGGGTCCGGCGCGCCTCCGACCAGCACGCTGCTCGAGGCCCGCTGCGAGACGATCAGCCGATGCCGGGCCGTCCCTTCGCCCAGCAGCCGCGTGGCGGCCGCGTTGAATTTTGCGTTGGTCCAGATCGTCAGGCTCATGCGCGAAAAGCCGATGACGCGGACATGAAATCACCGCCGCAAGCAAAAGCCGCCGCGCGTCACCACCGGCCGCCCGCCGCTTCCACCTTGATCACATGCGTGTCGTCGAAATTGCCGAGCGTCACCGGATTTCCACCGACCGAGTGGAACTGCAGCTTCCCGCCGAAGGAAATGCGGACGTCCACCGTCACCTGGTGCATCAGCTGGTCGTCCGACGCACGATACTCGACCTGGAACGGAATCGGCGGCGGACCCGGATGCGGGAGCGTCGCCTCGCCGAGGAGGTTCAGGGGGCCGGCGGGATTGGCGGCATCAATCACGCGAACGGTGACAACCGCGTCCGCCGGCAGCGCGGCGTCGAGGTTGTAAGTGATCATCCCCTTGAGAACCCGGTCTTCCGATCCCGGCGCCGAAACGTCGAGATGGCTGCAACCGGCGACGAAGGCCGCGAGCGGAACGAGACGCAGAAGGGTCCGGAGTTTCATGGCGTCGGCCGCGGAGCGGCGGCGGCGCGCAAAGGCTGCAGCCGGGAATTGACCTGCGCAAGCAACTCCGTGTGCTCGCGCGCCTCGGCGTCGTTCGCATGCACGAGACCGGAAGCGAAAGGCGGCTGTTCTCCAAGCCCGTCCTGCCACCGGCTCCACGCATACCCGACGACCGCCGGATGATGCGCCATGCGCTCGAGCGCGGCCCGCCCGCGCCGCAGCATGCGTTCGACGGTGGTGAGCCCGCGGGACCGCACCGTTCCCATCGGGGCCATGAACCCAGGACTGACCCATGTGAAATCGCCGAGCACACACGGGCCCGATTGAGTCGGCGAAAAATCCCCGGGGCTCAGCCAGGCGACGTCGACAGCCGGATACTGGCATTCCGCGAGCACGGCGGCCCCCGCGCGGCCGGCGAAACGGCTCCCGAGCACCAGATGGCGGGGATCGTGCGCCCGGATCGCCGCGCCCGTCTCCACGAAATAGCGGTGCGCAAATTCCCGCGTCCACCGCGCGTCATCGCGCAAATATCCCCGCGTCGAAATGCCGCGCTCCATGCGCGTCATTTCGCGCAGCACTTCCTTGTTGGTGATCGGCTGCGCCCACGCCTTGGCGAGGGCGTCGAGGCGCCCGCCGTGCAGCGCGAGGACAAATTCCCATGCGGCATGATAGGCCGCGAATCCCGGCTCGAGGCTCAGACAGATCTGGAGCAGCGCCGGCCGGCCCCCCGGTCCGGGCTGCGCCCACCCGAGTTCGTCGTCGGCCAGCCAGCCAATCAGCTCCCGCCGGCCGCTTTGCGGTCCGCAGATGCCCGCCGCGCGCCGCGCGGCCGACGCCGGCCACGTTGCATCGTAGACGTCGGGCAAGCGCGCGTCGCCGGTCCGGATCGCCGCGCCCGACTCGACAAAGCCAATCGTCAGGACGCATGGCAGGCCGTCGTCGCATAACGCCAGGTCCGAGGCAGCCCCGAGCGCGTTGAAACCCCAGCTTCTCAGCCGGGCGACGGGATCGTTGGACGATTCGGGAATTCCGCGCACGCCGTTGACCGCCCGCAGGACAAAGGGCCGATCCTCCGGATCGAGCAGCCACCAGACGCCCGAGAAAGCCTGCGCCACCCGGAAAAAACCGGGAGCTCCGCGCATCGTCTCGGGTTTGAACGCCAGCCCGGCGTCACTGGATTCCGCCATGGGCCGCGAGGCTGTCGCGCCTCCGGGCCGTTTCCAACCACGAATGGACCGGATGGATCCGAATCCGGGCACGCCATCATCGCCCGCAGATTCGGGTTCATTCGCGTCCATTCGGTGGTTAGGGTCTCCGCATGCTAAGAAACAAAACGGCCATCGTCACCGGCTCCACAAGCGGCATCGGGCTGGGCATCGCGCGCGCCCTCGCTCACGCCGGCGCAAACGTCATGCTCAATGGCTTCGGCGACGCCGCCGAAATCGAGAAGATCCGCCATGCGCTGGGGACGACGACTTCCGGGCGCGTGCTCCATCACTCGGCCGACGTCGGCAAGGCCGAGGACATCGTCGCGATGGTCGCGGCGACCGAACAGGCCTTCGGCGCGGTCGATATCCTGGTCAACAATGCGGGCATCCAGTTCGTCGCGCCGGTTGACGAGTTTCCCGGCGAGCGCTGGACCGCGGTGCAGGACATCGTGTTGAACTCGACTTTCCACGCGATCAAGGCCGCGCTGCCCGGAATGAAGCGCCGCAACTGGGGCCGCATCGTCAACGTCGCCTCCGCTCACGGCCTCGTCGCGTCGCCGTTCAAGTCCGCCTATGTCGCCGCCAAACACGGCCAGATCGGACTCACCAAGACCGTCGCGCTGGAGGTCGCCGAAACCGGGATCACCTGCAACGCGGTTTGTCCCGGCTATGTCCTGACCCCGCTGGTCGAGGCGCAGGTCGGCGCCCAGGCAAAGGCCCACAACCTTTCGCGCGAGCGCGTGATCCGGGAGGTGATCCTGGCCGCGCAGCCCTCGCGGCAGTTCGTGGAGGTCGACGACATCGCGGCGCTGGTGATTTTCCTCTGCGGGGACTCGGCCAAATCGATCACCGGGGCGGCCATCCCGATCGACGGCGGCTGGACCGCGCGGTGAAACCGCTGTTAACCGCCAAGGACGCAAAGGCCGCGAAGTTCCATCCTTCGTGGGCTTCGTGACCTTTGTGGTAAAAATCCAACCGGGGAATTTTTGAAACCACGAAGACCGCAAAGGACACAAAGGATCGGACTTCGCGGCCTTTGCGCCCTTGGCGGTTAAAAAAATCCGCTGCCTACCAGAGGCCCAGATTGATGCGGCTGACCTCGACCGGATTGTCCGTGTCGTTCTTCAATTCCAAGGTGTTCGCCCCCGCCTGCAGGAGCGCTGAATCGAAACGGTAATAGCGCGAGTGATCCCGGTTCGGCCGGTGAATTCCGCCCGACGTGATGTACTCCACGAAGAGTTCCGTGGGACGCAGCGTCGAAACCCACTCCAGCGGCTTCCCGTCGAGCGACAGCCCGAGCGGCCCGTTCGCGAACAGGAGAATCCGCGCGCGCCATGCGGGCAGCGCCGGCGACGGCACCGGCAGCGGAAGCGTGATCGCACTGTGCGCTGGCACCTGGGCCGGAAGAAATCCGGGCTGGTCCATCTCCTTCCGGTATTTCGCGACCGGGACCGAAAAAAGCAGCGGCCTGCGCGCGGCCGACGCCGGCGATTCGAGCCCAGCGAGCCAGTCGTAGGGCACGCCGCCGAAATTGGTCCGTCCGACGAAATTGAACAGGCTCAGCCCGTCCGCCCCGCACGCGTACAGTCCCGTGGCGGCGCCCCGCAGCGATTCCGGACAATGATACTGCCACCCGTGCTCGATCTCGATCGACGCATAGATCGGCATCGCCGGGCCGAACATCGCGCGGAATTCCGCGATCGGCATCTCGTAGTTGGTGTCGAGAAATTCCGAGACGGTGACGAAATCGACCAGGTCGCGTTTCACCCAGTCCGCAACGTCGACACCCACGACGCGGCATCCGCGCGGCGTGCTCGGCACGCGCACGGAAAGCTTCAGGCCGTGCTTCCGCGTCAGCTCGCGCGCGAATTCCACGATGCGGGTCAGGTGCTCGCGCTTCGCCCACACCTCGTCGCCTGCGCCGGAGAGATGCCGCGGAAAACGCATCCAGTCGAGCTGGAGGCCATCCATCGAGCGGGCGTAGCGCCCGATCACTTCCGCAAGCAGCGCGCGGACGTATGCGTCCACTTCCGGACGCGAGAAATCGAGGCTCCAGTTCAGCCACTCCGGATCGCCGCGCGCCGCCGCTTCCGGACGGGCGATCGCGTCGGGATGCTGCTTCCGGACGAGCGGAAGATTCCATTCGTTTTCGGCGGTCGGATTGTGCACGTCGTTCATCCGATACGTGATGAACGTCTCCTTCCCCGCCGCCTTCAGCCGCTCGAGGAAATATCCGAACGGGTCGTTGCCCTTCGCGTGCTCGGCCCTCAGCTGCGTCAGGTTCGGATCGACCAGGCCCGCCGTGGTCGGGAAATAAAAACGTCCCGCCCCGCAGCACAGCAGAAACGTGGTGACGTTGGCCGGCAGCTCCCGCACCTGCTCGTCGACATCCGCCTTGTAGTCCGGGGTGAGCGTCGAAAACAGCAGGTGTCCGTCGTGGTCGACGAGCAGACGCCGCGGGCGGGAGACGTCCTGGTTCGCCGGCAACGACCCGGCAAGCGTCAGGCCCAAAGCGAGGCCGCGCCACCAGCCCGGGGTAAGGAGATGCATCGTCCAAACCCTGCGACGAACCGTTGACGATGTCTAGGCTGCCGCGCCTTCCCCGTCGCGAACCGGTCGACGGCCGACGGACGCCGATGAATGCGATCGATCCGGACCGTCAGCGTTCAGCGTCGATTGAAACAAAAGCCCGCGCCCCGGGGAGGCGCGGGCCGAAGTCCGGAAATCGTCGCGGTCCTTACCAGATCTTCGTGCGCTGCTCCGGTTCGCGCCACATCGGGTCGCCTTTCTTGATGCCGAAGGCATCGAAGAACTCCTGGAGGTTCACCAGGGGACCCACCGCGCGGAAGGGGCCGGGCGAGTGCACGTCGGAGGCCACATAGCGCTTGAGGGCGTCGTCGCGGTATTTCGTCCGCCACATCTGCGCCCATGCGACGAAGAAACGCTGTTCGGGCGTGAGGCCGTCGATCAGCTTCCGCTCCTTGCCCTTCAGCGAACGCTGCAGCGCCTGGTAGGCGATCGTCACGCCGCCGAGGTCGCCGATGTTCTCGCCGAGCGTCTGCTGGCCGTTGATCGCAAGCCCGGGCAGCGCGAAATAGCCGTTGTACTGCTGCGCCAGCCGCATCGCGCGCGCGACGAAGGCGCCGGCGTCGTCCTGCGTCCACCAGTCAGCGAGGTTGCCCTGCGCGTCGTACAGCCGGCCCTTGTCGTCGAAGCCGTGCGAGATTTCGTGGCCGATCACGGCGACGATCCCGCCGTAGTTCACCGCGTCGTCCATCGACGGATCGAAATAGGGCGGCTGCAGGATGCCGGCAAGGAACACGAGCTGGCCAGCGGACGGCTGGTAGTAGGCGTTGACCTGCTGCGGCGTCCTGAGCCATTCCGCCTTGTCGAAGGGGTGGCCGAATTTCGCCATCTGGCGCTGGTTCTCGAAGGCCGCGGCGTTCCGCACGTTGTCGTAATAACTTCCGCGCGCGATCGTCAGGCCCGAGTAGTCGCGCCAGGTTTCCGGATAACCGACGATCACCCGGAAGGTGCGCAGCTTCTCGAGCGCCTTCTGCTTGGTCGGCTCCGTCATCCAGTCGAGAGCCACGATGCGGTCGTGCAGGACGTCGCGCATGTTCTGGATCATGACTTCGAGGCGGCTTTTCACCTCGGGCGGGAAATATTTCGCGACGTAGAGTTCGCCGACGGCGAATCCGACGTTGGCGTCGAGCACCTTCGCCGCGCGTTGCCACCGGGGCTCCTGCGCCGGAGTGCCGTTGAGCACCGTGCCGAAGAAACGGAAGTTCTCCTTATCGAACGGCGACGAAAGACAGGACGCCGCATCCGTGATCGCGTGCCACCGCAGGTAGGCCTTCCACTCCTCCAGCGGATGTTCGGCGAGCAGGCGGTTCATCGCTGCGAAGAACTTCGGCTGGCCGACGTTGAGGCTCGTCTCGGATGCCGGCACGCCGGCCGCCGCCAGATAGGCCTTGAAATCGAAGGCCGGCATCAGCGCCGCCGCTTCGTCGACGGTCATCTTGTTGTAGTTCGCGATCGGGTCGCGCAGCTCCGTCACCGACTTCGAGATTTTCGCGAGTTCCGTCTCGAGAAGCAGCACGCTCTGCGCGTCCTTCGCCGCCGCGTCCGCGGGCGAGCCGGCGAGCTGGAACATGGTGGCCATGTGCGCGGCGAACTGCGGGAGGAACTTGGCGTATTTTTCGTCGAGATAATAGTCGCGCGTCGGAAGGCTGAGCCCGCCCTGCCCCACGATGAGCTGCATCGTGTCGTTCTTCTTCTCGTCGGCGTAAGGCTGGATCCCGAAGAGCGGCGAGCCGCCGTGGACATGAGAGCTGGCGACACAGAGCGAGAGATCCTTGAGGTTCGCGATGGCGGCGATGCGCGCGAGTTCCGGCTCAAGCGGCTTCATCCCCGCGGCCTCGATCGCCGTCTCGTCCATCGCCGTCGCATAGAAGTCGCCGATCTTCCGGCGATTCGATCCGGGCTCGCCGGGATTCGCCAGCGTGTCCTCGAGGATGCCGTGGATCCGCTGCCAGTTGTTCTGGCCCAGCATGTCGAACGCCCCCCAGCGTGACTTGTCCGCCGGGATCTCGGTCGTTTTGAGCCAGCCGCCGTCGGCGTAAAGGTAGAAGTCCACCGCGGGCGAAACCGAACGATCCATCAGCGCGGGGCTGAAGCTCAGCGGCACGATGACGTCCGCCGCGCGCAGCGGCGACAGGACGGCAGCCGCAAGGAGGCCGGCCGCCATGGGGATAAGACGGGAGTTGTTCATGAGGCGACGACGCTTCCACGCTCGGCGCGCGCGCGCAACCCTCCAGCGACGAATGGCAAATTCGCAGGATGAGCGGAAGGAGGCGGTCCGCGCTACGTCTTGCCAGCAGGATTTGCCCCGGTCATTCATGTCCCGGGCCCGCCCCGCTCATGGAATCACTCCTCGTCCTGCTGCTTGTGTACCTGGTCGCGGCGCTCGTCGTTTTTCCAGTCTGGGTCCTGGTCAAATCCCGAAATCAGGACCGGGAATTGAACGACCTACGGGCACAGGTCGGCGCGCTGGAAAACGAAATCCAGGCGTCGAAACGCGAGGCGCCCACTCCCGCTCCGGCCCAGGCGATGCGTCCGGCACATGCGCCGTCGGTCACGACGCCCGCCTGGATCCCCGCCTCCGTTGCGCCAGTTCCGCCGCCCCCTCCTGTCGCGGCGCCGATTCCGGCGGCCATTGCCTCCGCGCCGCCGATGCTTCCGCCCCCGCCGCCCGCTCCGCCGCCGCCTCGTTACACCCCGCCGGCCTCGCCCGCCATCAACTGGGAGCAGTTCATGGGCGCGAAGCTCTTCGCGTGGCTGGGCGGGCTCGCCCTGTTTCTCGGCGTCGCGTTCTTCGTCAGGTATTCGTTCGAGCACAATCTGATCCCGCCGCAGGTGCGCGTGGCCATCGGGTTTGTCGTCGGGATCGGACTGATCGCCGGCGGCCTGAAACTCCCGCGCAAAAAATACGCCATCACGGTGCAGACGCTCGTCGGCGCCGGCATCGTCTCGCTCTACGCGGTCACGTTCGCGTGCAATTCCATCTACCATTTTGATTTCTTCGGGCCGCTGGCGACGTTTGTGCTGATGACGCTGATCACCGCGGCCGCCTTCATCCTTGCGGTCCGCCTCGATGCCCCGGCCGTGGCCATTCTCGGGATCCTCGGCGGTTTTCTCACTCCCATCCTGCTGTCCACCGGCGTCGACAATCCCTTGGGACTGTTCGGCTATCTCGCGCTGCTCGTCACGGGCCTCTCGGCGGCGGCGCTCCATCGCCGCTGGTTTTATCTCGTGCCCATCGGCGCGGCCGGGACGGTCCTCATGCTGATTGCATGGGCGGAAAAATTCTATGTTCCGGAGAAAACCCCCACCGCGATGGCCGTGTGCACCGGCTTCAGCTTCCTGTACCTGGCCGTATACCTCGTTGCCCGGCGCCTGGACCGCGCGGCGGCGGCCGTGCTCGGCGCCGCGGTCGCGCTGCCGCTCGTGTCGCTCGGCTTCGTCCTTTTCTTCGTGGAAACGCCCGCGGTCGGCGGACGGCCCGGACTCCTTTTCCCGTTTCTGCTCGTCAGCGATTTCCTGCTGCTGGCGCTGATCTGGCTCGACGAGCGCATCACGAAACTCCAGCCGGTTCCGGGACTCGCGGCGTTCGGACTGCTGGCCCTGTGGACCACAGAAAACCTGACCGATGCACTCCTGCCGTGGGCGCTCGCCGCCTTTCTGCTCCTGGCGGCGGTGCACGCGGTTTTTCCGCTCCTGCTCGGGCGCCGGCGTCCCGGGACGAACACGGCGGGCTGGGGCCAGTTCTTCCCGCCGCTTGCGCTGCTGTTGATCCTGGTGCCGTTGGTGAAACTCGAAACGGCTTCGATGCTGTTCTGGCCGGCGATCCTGCTGGTGGACGTGCTCGCGATCGGCCTGGCGGTCGTCAGCGCTTCGCTGACCGCGGTCGCAGCCGTGCTGGTCCTCACGCTCCTGGCGACCGGCGTGTGTCTCTTCAAGGTGCCCGCGGGCTTCGCCTTGGAGCCGTCGCTGCTCCTGATCGTCGCCGGTTTCTCCGTGTTTTTCTTCGTCGCCGGAATCTGGCTGACCCGGCGCCTCGGCGACCGCCTGAGCCAGGCCGGGTCGCGCGCGGTGTTTGGCTCGCCGCGCACACAGCTGCCGGCGTTTTCCTCGCTGCTGCCGTTCGCCCTGCTCATCATGGTGACCGCGCGCCTCGCCGTGCCGGACCCGTCCGCGATCTTCGGGCTGGCCCTGCTGCTGGTGATTCTTGTCCTGGGGCTGACCCGGGTCGCGGCCAATTCAGGAGGCGCGGAGAAGAACTCCGCGGAAATCGAATGGCTGCCCGCGTGCGCGCTCGCGGGCGTCGCGGCGCTGGAGTTCGCGTGGCACGGCCGCCATTTCGATCCTTCCGCTGCGGCGCGTCCGCTGGCGTGGTATCTGGGGTTCTACGCCGTGTTCGCGGCCTATCCGTTTGTTTTCCGGCGGACTTTCGCGCGCTCGACGGGCCCGTGGGCCGTGGCGGCGTTGGGCGGGCTGGCCCAATTCTGGATCCTCTACCGCACGATTCGCCTCGGCTGGCCGGATTCCGCGCTCGACCGGGTCCCCGGCGCGATTCCCGCGCTGTTCGCATTGGCTCCGCTCGCCAGCCTCTTCGCCGTCCTGCGGAGCATTTCGCCGTCGGAGCCGAAGCGGCTCAACCAGCTCGCCTGGTTCGGCGGCGTGGCGCTGTGCTTCATCACCCTTGTGTTCCCGATCCAGTTTGACCGGCAATGGCTGACGGTGGGATGGGCCCTCGAGGGCGCCGCGCTGCTGTGGCTGTTTCAGCGCGTGCCGCATTCCGGCCTGCGCGCGACCGGGACCGTGCTGCTCGCGGCCGCGTTCGTGCGGCTGGCGCTGAATCCCGCGGTGCTGGGATATCACGTGCGCGGCGGCACGCCGGTGCTGAACTGGTACCTTTACGCCTATGCGCTGACGATTGCGGCGCTCTGCTTCGGGGCGCGCCGGCTGAACCAGCCTGTTCCCGAGCCGGACGCCGCCGAGGGAGAGCCACCTGGCCTCGTTTCGGGTTATGTCCTGCTCGGATTCAACGTCGCGCCGCTGCTCAACACCCTGGGGATCGTCCTGGCTTTCCTTCTGCTCAACCTGGAAATCGCCGACTACTTCACGGCACCGGGATCGCGCGCGCTGGGTTTCCAGTTTTCCGGAAATTTCGCGCGGGACATGAGCTACACGATCGCCTGGGCGCTGTTCGCGCTCGCGCTCCTGGCGCTCGGCATCTGGAAGGAAGCGCGGGCCGCGCGCTACGCCGCGATCATCCTGCTCAGCGTCGCGCTCGTGAAGCTTTTCTTCCACGACCTCGCCCTGCTCGAAGCCCTGTATCGCATCGGGGCGCTGCTGGCGGTGGCGGTCATCGCCATTCTCGCGTCCGTCGCGTATCAGCGTTTTCTGCCGAGCAATGAAAAAATCCCCCCGTCGGAGCCTTGATCGCCTCGCAGTCCTGCTCGCGCTGGCCGCCGCCGGGAAACTGTCGGCCCTCGCCCCGACCGAATGGCGGCAGCGGCAGCCGTTCACCGTCGCCGCGCCCGGCCTCACCCGGATCGCCGTGCCCGCGGCCGTCTTCGACGCCACGCAGCCGGGCCTGGCCGATCTTCGGGTGATCGACGCGGGCGGCGCCGAAGTCGCCTGCCTGCTGGATACGCCTCCCGACCCGGGCGCGGAGCCCGAGGAGAACCGCTGGGTCCGCCCCAGATTTTTCCGCGCCGCGCGCACCGACTCCGGAACCCAGCTCGTGCTGGAGACCGGCGCCGCGGGGAAACTGGATGCCGTCGAACTCGAGACCTCCGCGCCCTTTTTCCTGCACGCGGCGCACGTCGACATCTCCGGCGACGGCCGCGAATGGAAATCAACCGGCCCGGCCGTCGCGGTCTTCCGCCAGTTCGGAGCGGAGCAACTCCGCCTCTCGCTCGGCGCGCGCGTCGCCGCATTCGTGCGCATCACGATCGACGACGTCCGTTCGCGGCCGGTGGCGTTCACCGGCGCCCGTCTGCAGCGCGTGTCCTCACGTCCCCCGCCGCCGGAACTCGTCCCGGTCGGAGCGCGTATCGTTCGCCGCGAGGAGTTCGCCGGCGAAACCGTGCTCACGGTCGAGCTCGACGGAAAACAGCTTCCTCTCGGGCGTCTCGGCCTGGTGGTGCAGGATCCGATCTTCATGCGGCGCGTGACCGTCTCCGTCCGCAAGCTGCATGGCAGCGCGCTCGAGGAGCGGGTCGCCGGCGCGGGCCCGCTGTACCGCGTGGCGCTGGACGGCGTCTCCGATCGCGCCGGGCTCGGTCTGCCGCTCGGGATCGAGCCGCCGACGCGGGAGCTGTTCGTCCACATCCAGAACGGCGATTCGCCTCCGCTCAGGATCGACGGGGTCGAAGTCAGCCAGTTTCCCGTGAACCTCCTGTTCATCGCGCCCGCGGCGGGATCGTATTTTCTGCTGGCCGGGAATCCACAGGCTTCGACGCCCCGCTACGATCTGGCGGGATTCGCCGGCGACCTTCGCTCCGCGGCGGCGGTGACGGTCACCCCCGGTCCACCCGAAGCGACGCCGGGATATCATCCGCGGGAGTTCCTTTCCGGCGCCGGGCTCCCCGACGCGCCCTTCGGCGGGGCGGCGCTCGATGCGAAAGCGTGGGCCGTGCGCCGGCCCGTCGCGCTCGGCCAGCCGGGAGTGCAGGAGCTGGAGCTCGACGCCGCCGCGCTCGCCCATTCGCGTCCGGACTTCGCGGACCTCCGCCTGCTGCGCGCCGGGAAACAGGTTCCCTATCTCCTCGAGCAGCCCGCGCTCGCGCGCTCCTTGCCGCTGGAAATCACCGCCGAGGCCGATCCCAAACGTCCGACGGCGAGCGTTTGGCGGGCACGGCTTCCACAGACGGGATTGCCGCTGCGACGGTTGACCCTGAGCTCAACGACGCCGCTTTTTCAGCGCCAGATCCGCGTGTACGAAAAAATCACGGGTCCGAACGGCGGAACTGTCGCGATGCCGCTGACGGAAGGCCCGTGGAGCCGGACGCCCGAAGCGGGCACACCGGAAACGCGGGTCTTTGAGCTGACGGAGCGCGTCCGGACCCGCACGCTCTGGATCGAAACCGAAAACGGCGACAACCCGGCGATCGCCCTCGCGTCGGTCCGCGTCACCCATCCGGTGGTCCGGCTGATCTTCCAGGCCACGGCCACCGACGGGCTGGAACTCGTTTACGGAAACAAGGCGGCGAACGCTCCCCATTACGACCTCAGTCTCGTCGCGGCAAAACTGCTGACCTCGACCCGCCATGAAGCGAAGCTGGCGGAGAGCGACGCCGCGGAGGACGGCGACGGCGGAAACGTTTTCTCCAACCTCGACCCGCGGCTCGTGTTCTGGGGCGCGCTCGCCCTCGTGGTCGTGAGCCTGCTCCTCATCGTGGCCAAGCTTCTCCCGAAGGCGACGTAGCGGAAAAACGCGGAAAAAATTCCGCGCCGGCTGGCGTCATCCGCCCGGAATCGCGCGTCCACGCGTGGTCCTCAGGACGCCTGATGAAATGAGCGATGCCGGGTGACCACGAAGGTGGCGAAGCCGGCGAAGGCCGAGCCGAATTCGAGCTTCGCGCGTTTCGCGGTCAGACGATTTCCACGCACACCGCGAGGCCTTCGCCGCCGCCGATGCAGATCGCGGCGACGCCGCGCTTCAGGCCGCGCTCCTTCAGCGCCGACAGCAGCGTCACCAGGATGCGCGCGCCACTCGCGCCGATCGGGTGGCCGAGCGCGATGGCTCCGCCGCGGACGTTCAGTTTTTCGTGAGGCACGCCGAGTTCCTGCATGAACGCCATCGGGACGACGGCGAAGGCTTCGTTCACCTCCCACAAATCGATCTCGCCCGCCTTCCAGCCTGCCCGCGCGAGGGCGGTCTGCGTGGCCTGGACGGGGGCGGTGGTGAACCACACCGGGTCCTGCGCATGTCCGCCGAACGAGACAATCCGGGCGAGCGGTTTCCAGCCTTTCGACCGGGCGAGCGCCCCGGTGGCGAGCACGAGGGCCGCCGCGCCATCGTTGAGCGTCGAGGCGTTGGCGGCGGTGATCGTCCCGGTTTTCTCGAAGGCCGGGCGCAGAGCCGGGATCTTGTCGTACTTCACCTTGGCCGGGCCCTCGTCGAGCGCCACCTTCGTGACGCCGCCCTTGGCGTCGGTGATTTCCACCGGCGTGATCTCGCGCGCGAACGACCCGTCCTTCTGCGCGGCATTCGCGCGCTGGAAACTCGCGACGGCATAGGCATCCTGCTGCTCCCGCGTGAAGGCGTATTTCGCCGCGCACTTTTCCGCGCAGCTGCCCATGTGGAGATTGTTGTACGGATCCCAGAGGCCGTCGAGGATGACGGAGTCGATCACCTGCTGATGGCCCAGCCGATAGCCGTCGCGCGCCTTCGGCAGGAGATACGGCGCCGCGCTCATGTTTTCCATTCCGCCGGCGACCACGACCATGGCGTCGCCCGCTGCGAGCGCGTGCGATCCCTGCATCACCGCCTGCAGGCCGGAGCCGCAGACCTTGTGGATCGTGACGGCTCGCGTGGAAACGGGCAGGCCCGCCGCCAGCGCCGCCTGGCGCGCCGGGGCCTGCCCCTGTCCGGCCTGCAGCACATTGCCGAGGAGGACGTTGCTCACGTCGGTCGAAGCGAGGCCCGCCTGCGCGAGTGCGCCGCCGATCGCCGCGGCACCGAGGCGCGAGGCGGGGACGGACGCGAGCGCGCCCTGGAAGGCGCCGATGGGGGTGCGGGTGGCGGAGAGGATGACGATTTCCGAGGACATAAAAAAAATGACCGCCGGACGGCGAAACCCGAGGGACGGTTCCTGGCGAGCTTGGCGGCGTTTGCGTTGAAATCAGCCCTAATCAGGCCGCTCGAGATGAAAGGTGTCGCGCGTCGTGGTGTACGCCTCGCCACCGAGGCGGCCGACGAGATCCAGCTTGCGCGCATCGGGCCGGCCATCGGAGCCGAGCACGCCATCGTGAATATGCGCCGCGAGAATGCGGCCGAAGATGACGTTCGCCGCTAGCGGACCCTCGCCGATGTTCACGATCTGGTGCAGCCGGCATTCAAACGCGACCGGCGCTTCCGCCACGCGCGGCGGCCGCACCCGGTCCGAGGCCGTCGCAGCGATGCCGAAGGTTTCGAACTCGCTTTCGCCGTAGGGCAGCAGCGCCGAGGTCGCGTTCATTTTTTCCGCCAGACGATGCGGGACGAGGTTCACGACGAATTCCGGGACCTCCTCGATGTTGCGCACGGTGTCCTTTTTTCCGCCCTGCCGGTTGTTAACCGGCACGAACATCAGGGTCGGCGGGTTCGCGGTGATGCCCTGAAAAAAACTGAAGGGCGCGAGATTGGCGCGGCCGTCGGCCGAAATGCTCGAGACCCATGCGATCGGCCGCGGCAGGATCGTGCCGATCATCCATTGGTAGGCGTCGCGCGGCGCGAGCGTGGAGAAATCAAGGAGCATGAGGTAGAATTCGAAGGTTGAAACCCGGAGTCCGAAGGAATTTCGAAAGGCGGAGGATGGTCGTGCCCCATCGTGAATCGCTTTCGCCCCGGTTTGAAAGCTCGCTCCGATCGACCAGCTCGATTGCAGATTTCAAAAACTCCTTCGGCTTTCGGATTTTCGCGTTCGTGGTTCCTTCTCCGCCCGCCCGTCAGCCCATCCAGCTCAACGGATAGTGAGGGTCGTCGATCGCCAGCGCTTCCGCCGTGAGCCGCAGCGGATACTGGGTGTCAAACATCACCGCCAGTTCCTCGGTCCGCTGGGCATCGAAACTCCTGAGCGTCGTGCCCGGATGCGGACCATGCGGGATTCCTTGGGGATGAAGGGTGAACGATCCGGGCTCAACGCCTTTGCGCGATCCGAACTGGCCGCGCACATAAAACAGCACCTCGTCGGCCTCGGTGTTGTCGTGCGCCCACGGCACTTTCACCGCCTCCGGATGATGGTCGAGCCAGCGCGGCGCAAACGTGCATACGACGTAGCCGCGGATCTCGAAGGTCTGGTGAATCGGCGGCGGCAGGTGCACCGTGCCGGTGATCGGCTCGAAATCATTCGCGTTGAAGGTGAAGGGATAGAGGTAGCCGTCCCACCCCACGACATCGAACGGATGGCTCGCCATCACGATTTTCGTCAACCGCGAGCGGTCCTTGAGCAGGATCGCAAAGTCGCCCTCCTTCTCGTCGGGAGCCAGCTCGCTCGGACCGTGAAAATCGCGCTCGCTGTAAGGCGCGCCCATCCGGATCTGTCCCTCGGGATGCAGGTAGCGCGCCGGAATCCGGACGGGGTGCGCGGACTCGAGAATGAGGTAATCCTCCTTCGCGACATCGTCCGGCACCAGGCGATGGATCGTGCCGCGGGGAATCACGATATAATCGTCCTGGCGATAGCGTAGCCGTCCGAAATTGGTCTCCAGCCACCCGCCGCCGGCCCAGACGAAGATGATGTCGTCGCTCTGGCCATTGCGGTAGAAATCGTAGCCCGCGGCCATGGCTGTCGCCGGACGGCAGCGCGCGCAGGTCATGTCCTGGTTGAACATCAGCGGCACGCGGCCCGTGTAGGGATCGCCCTGGCGCGGAAGCTGGAAGGACTTCAGATGATGGTGCCGCAGCGGCGCGGGCGCCGCCGGCTGCGGGGCGAACTCGCGCACGAGCTCGACGCTCTTCACCCGCGTGGGCGGCTTCTGGTGATAAAGAATCGAGTACGCGCGATCGAAGCCCTCCGTCGTGATGACGTGCTCATAGTGAAGCCCCTCGCCCTTGAAACTCGCCGCGGCCTCGCGCGGAAACCTGAGGTGATGCTTCTGGGGAATCTGCCCGAGTTTGAGGTAATGGGGCATGGGAGGCGTGGGATGCGGGACGCGAGCCAGATCAGATTGAACCCTTCACATGGCCCGGGTCACACGCGACATTTTCCATCCTACAATGTTCCCCTGCTCGCCTGCTCGCGCTCGATCGCCTCGAAGAGCGCGCGGAAATTTCCCTCGCCAAAGCCGCGCGCGCGGCCGCGGCGCTGAATCACCTCGAAGAAGAGCGTCGGGCGCGCGAACACGCACTTGGTGAAGAGCTGCAGGAGATAGCCGTCCTCGCCTTCATCGCGGTCCACAAGGATGCGGAGCTTTTTCAGGAGCTCCTTGTCCTCCTCGATCTCGCCGACGCGCCGGTTGAACTCGGCGTCGTAATAAGTCTCGGGCACATCGAGGAACTCCTGCCCCATCCGGCGCATCTCGGCCACCGTCGAAACGATGTCCGGCGTCAGCAGCGCAATGTGCTGCACCCCGGGGCCGTTGTAGCGGTCCAGGAATTCCTGGATCTGGGAATTGGCCGAGGACGGCTCGTTGATCGGCATCTTCACCCAGCCGTCGGTCGAGCTGACCACCTTCGACATGAGCGCGCTGCGCCCGGTGTTGATGTCGAAGTGCATGAAAAGATCGAAGCCGAAGATGTCCGAATAGTATTTCACCCACGGCTCCATGTGCTCGACGTTCGCGACGACGTGGTCGATCATCGCGAAATTGATGTCGCCGTCCTCCAGCCCCGCCGGCACCGCCCGGTAGCCCGGCGCAAAGTCGGTGTGCGGCTTCCGCTCGATGAAGGTATGCACCGTGTCGCCGTACGCCGCGATCGTGCCGCCGATGAACTGGTCATGCTCATCGAGGCTGCGGATCACCTTCGCGCCCCGGCGCGCCGCCTCGTCGAGCGCCTGGCCGGCGCTCTTCACCCGGAACGCCACGTCGCGCACGCCGCAGCCGTGCCGGTCGAGATGCCAGCGCATGAAATCGGCCTCCGGCCCGCCACCCTGCGGCTCCGCGACGATGAAGTTGATCCGGCCCTGCCCCACCACGTGCGCGCGCCGGCCCCGCACGCCCGTCGACTCGTCTGCGTAGAAGCGCGCCGCCATGCCGTATTTCCCGACGAAAAAATCGCGCCACTGGTCGGCGCGGTCGACAATGAACTCGATGTGGTCGATGCCCTTCACGCCGAGCGGATTCGCGGCGGTCGTGCGGCCGGCGGGTTTTTCAAAATAGGTCGTGCTCATGACAAGGACGGGGAGAAACCGGGACGTTCAATGCTTCCGCCAATCTACTCCGCACCCCTCCCAGGGTCTATCGGCCAAACGGAGTAAACCACCGTCTTGCGCCGCGCGCGCCGGGCCGTCACCCTGGGGGCGATGACGGGACGCATTCCGAAATCCAGCGCGGCGCGCGCCGGCCTGCTGGCCCACACCCTGGCGATGCTGGAGGACGTGCCGGTGGGGCTGCTCCTCCTCGACGCGGACCTGCAGCCGCTGTGGTTCAACGCGGAGGCGGCGCGGGCGTGCGCGGTGTGGAACCACGGCGAGCGGCGCGCCGCGGCGCTGCGCGCGCGCCGCGAGTTCGTCGTGCCGGCGCCGCTGCTCGAGTCGTGCCGCGCGCTGCTCGCGGAGTCCCGGCTGAATTCCGCGCATCCCCATGTGGTCAGCGACCATGCGCGCGGGCTGCACGCGCGCGTGCGGCTGCACACGCCCGGGGCGGGGCGGCCGCCGGCGTTTCATGTTCATCTCGATTACCGGCGTCCCCGCGGGGACCGCCATCGTTCGCTGTCGCCCGGCGCGCTCGCGCTGCTCGCGCGGCTGACCGAGCGCGAGCGCGAGGTCGCGATGCGCGTGCGCGAGGGCCTGCGCACAAGCGAGATCGCCGGGGAGCTGCGCCGCAGCCCGCTCACGATCAAGACCCAGCTCGCCGCCGTATTTTCCAAGCTGAACATCCGCGGACGCACGCGCGTCGCCGCGCTGCTCAACCGCTAGGAATTTCGGGAGGTCGTGTAGCACGGGTCTCCGACCCGTGAAGATGGACTCGAGCTAAACGGGTGGGCTCGACATTCTCCGTTGGCAGAGTCCGCCCACACGGGTCGGAGACCCGTGCTACCCGCGGCGAACCGGATCGGGTGATTGCGGTTGTAGGAAGGCGCCGCGGGTTGTCTTATTCGGTTCCGCAATGCTTTTCACCATCGAGCGCAAGATCGTCCTGGCCTTCGGCGTCACGATCGCCGCGCTCGGGTTGATGGTGGGAGGGGCGTGGTGGAACATCTCGCGCTACGAATCGACGTTCCGCTGGGTCGATCACACCCACCAGGCGCTCTACGAGCTGGAGGCCCTGCTCAATCGCGTCCAGATCATCCAGATCGAATCCCTGCGTTTCGTGATCACCGCCGATCCCTCCTGCCTCGAACGGCGGGCCGCCGGCGAGAAGCTCGCGCGGGAATCCTGGGGCCGGCTGCAGCAGCTGACCCTCGACAACGCCGCGCAGCAGCGCCGGCTCGCCCAGGTCAAGCCGCTCATCGATGAGCTCGTCCGCGTGACCGACGTCCGCATCCTGCTCCGGCAGCGCGAAGGTCTGGAGGCCGCGGCGGCAAACGTCACCCGCGGCGAGG
>JAQGON010000239.1 GCA_028293565.1 Verrucomicrobiota bacterium
CCGTTCACCGAGGTGGAGTTCGACATCATGTACGACGAGGGCATCTCGAAGGCGGGTTCGCTGCTCGACCTCGGGCTCGAGCACAAGATCCTCGAGAAAAAGGGCGCATGGATCGCCTACGAGGGAAATCTGGTCGGTCAGGGCCGCGACGCCGCGAAAGCCGCGCTGAAGGAAAAACCCGAGCTCGCGGAAAAAATCAGCAAAGCGATCATGGAAAAAGTCACGGTCACGGGCGGGGCCGTGATCACGGGCGCCAGCGAGGCCTGAGGCGCGCCCGCGGGAGGAAGATGGGACGGATGGAACCGGCCGGCGCCAGCGGAGCGCCGGGCCTTTTTCCTTGGCGTCGGCTCGCGCGCGGCGTTGCTTCACGGCCATGCCGCGTTTCACGGACACCATCGCCGCGCTGGCCACGGCCCGCGGCACTTCGGCGATCGCGCTGATCCGCGTCAGCGGCCCGGAGGCCGCGCGCGTGACCGGCGCGATCTTCGGTCTCGTTCCGCCGGCGCGCCGTGCGACGCATGCGGACTACCGCGATCTCGCGGGGGCGACGATCGACGACGCGCTCTTCACTTTTTTCCCGGCGGCGGGATCCTACACCGGCGAGGACGCGGTGGAAATTTCGTGCCATGGAAATCCCTTCATCGTCCAGAAGGTGCTCGAGGATCTTTTCGCGCGCGGCTGCCGCGCCGCGCAGCCCGGCGAATTCACGCAGCGCGCGTTTCTCAACGGCCGGATGGACCTGAGCCAGGCTGAGGCGGTGGCGGACTTGATTCACGCCCGCAGCGACCGCGCTCTCGCCGCGGCGAATCAGCTGCTGCGCGGCGGATTGGGCCGCAGGATCCAGGACCTCACCGATCGACTGCTCGGGATCCTGGCCCAGATCGAGGCCCAGATCGATTTTCCGGAGGAGGATCTTCCGGCCGAGGATCGGGAGAGTGCCAGGAAAGCGATCACACGGCTCCTCGCGGATACGAACCGACTGCTGGCCACGAGCCATTACGGCGAGCTGTTGCGCGAGGGAATCCGGACCGTGATCGTCGGCGCACCGAACGCGGGCAAAAGCAGCCTGCTGAACCGGCTGGTGGGCCACGAGCGCGCCATCGTCAGCGAAGAGCCCGGCACCACCCGCGATTTTATCGAGGAGCGGATCATGGCGGGACCGCATGGACTGAGGTTGGTCGACACGGCGGGGTTGAATCCGACCCCGGGAGCCGTCGAAAAACTGGGAGTGGAAAAATCGCACGCCCAGATGGCCGGCGCCGATCTGATTCTGCTCGTCGTCGAGCTGGGCGCTCCCCTGCCCGACTTGCCGGAATCTGCTTGGTCACGGTTCAAACCTTCCCGCACCTTGCTCGTCGTCAACAAATGCGATCTGTCCCGCCCGCAATTGGACTACTCGCTTCCCGAAGGCATTCCCATGGTGCAGGTTTCCGCAAAAACAGGACTGGGAATCGAGACTTTGGTCGAGCAAATGATCATAATGGCGGGCCAGATTCAAACAATTGATAGTGAAGATTTTACTGTGATAAACGCGCGTCATGCGGATGCTCTCAGCCACGCCATGGCGGGACTCAACGCAGCCGCCAGCCAGCTTGCGGCAAACGGGCATTCCGAACTCGTAGCAAGCGATCTACGTGGAACACTGGCCGCTTATGGAGAGATCGTTGGGCGAATCGATAATGAGCAAATGCTCGATCAGCTTTTTGCAAAATTTTGTATTGGGAAATAATTTGATAGAATGCGGTTAAATTCCGCTTAAAGTTGGTTTATAACAAGATACCATTCGATGTGATCGTCTGTGGCGCCGGACATGCCGGCGTCGAGGCATCGCTTGCGGCAGCGCGAATGGGCGCCTCTACCCTGCTCCTTACGGGCAACATCGATACGATCGCCCAAATGAGCTGCAATCCCGCTATTGGTGGCCAGGCGAAGGGCCAGATGGTTCGGGAAATCGATGCGCTCGGGGGAGAGATGGCGGTGAATGCCGACGTGACCGCAATTCAGTTTCGCCTTCTCAATGAATCAAAGGGCGCTGCGGTTCAGTCGCCGCGCGCACAGTGCGATAAGAAGGCCTATCAGTTTCGATTGAAACACACCCTTGAATTGCAGGCGAATTTGCAGGTTTTCCAGGCCACGGTCACGGGGTTGATTTTCAAGGAGTCCAAAGTAATCGGATGCCATACTAATCTGGACATCGATTTCATCGGTCAGACCGTCATCGTGACTACCGGAACATTTCTCCGGGGGCTGATGCACATCGGGCAGAACAAAAACGAGGGCGGCCGGCTCGGTGATTTTAGCGCCAAAAGTCTCTCGGCGAGTTTTCTGGAAGCCGGGATCAAGCTTGAACGCCTGAAGACCGGAACGCCTCCGCGACTCTCGGGGCGAAGCATCGATTTCAGCAAGATGGTTGAACAGAAAGGGGACGCCAATCCGACGTTTTTCGCATTCTATGATACCCGAGAGGAAAGCCCGTTGTTCCATGTGGAACAAACCGGGGAACGAAGGCTGGGGTGGGCGCCTGGCACTGAACAGGTCTCCTGCTGGATGACGCATACCAGTCCCGAGACGGCGAAGATCGTCCGGTCCAACCTTAGCAAGTCCGCGATGTACAGCGGCGAAATCCAAGGAGTAGGGCCCCGCTATTGTCCCAGCATTGAAGACAAATTTGTTCGTTTTGCCGACAAGCCACGGCATCTCCTTTTCCTCGAACCCGAGGGAAGATCGACCAATGAGTATTACGTTAACGGCCTGTCAACAAGTCTGCCTTTTGACGTCCAAGTGGACATGGTTCGGAGTGTTCCAGGCTTGGAACATGCACTGCTCCTCAGGCCCGCCTACGCGGTAGAGTACGACTTCGCGCACCCGACTCAACTCTTTCCCACACTGGAATCTAAGAAAGTTGAGAATCTGTTTTTCGCGGGACAAATCAATGGCACATCCGGTTATGAGGAAGCCGCAGGGCAGGGGCTCGTCGCCGGCGTCAATGCTGTGAATAAGATGCGAGGAACTCCGCCCATGCTCCTGCGGCGGCACGAGGGCTATCTTGGAGTGCTCATCGACGATTTGGTGACAAAGGGGACCAATGAGCCGTATCGGATGTTCACGAGCCGAGCGGAGCACCGGCTCCTGTTCAACCACGGAAGCGCCGAACTGCGGTTGATCGAGCACTCCAAAGCCCATGGTCTGCTCTCGCCAGCCCGCATTCGAAACATCGAAGCCAAGCGAGAGCAGATTACCTACTGGATCGAGTTTCTCGAAACCAACCGCACCAAAAACGGTTCTTGGGCCGATCACATCCGCCGTGAACAACACGAGAAAGCGGCGCTCCCGGAAGCCTTCATTCGAGAATCTTCGGCCGTCCGGGATGAGGTCCTTTACCGGGTGCGTTACCAAGGCTATCTGGCACGCGAACAGCGTCAGATTGCCAAATTTGCGGACATCGAGAAAATCCGGCTCTCGCCGACACTGGATTACCTGTCAATTCGAGGCTTGCGACGGGAGAGCGCGCTTAAGTTGGCGGAGGCCAAGCCCATGACACTGGCTCAAGCGAGCCGGATAAGCGGAGTTAACCCTGCAGATATCAGCATCTTAATGGTTATGCTCAGCTCCAAGGACAAACAAGGAGACTGAAACAAGGCTCGCCATGGAAAACGCCATCCGCACTGCAGAACACAATCTGCGCATCCAACACCGGCAAAGCGACTTGACTGCGCAAATTGGCGAAATCCTGAACCAAGATCGGCCGTCGGCGGTGGTCTGGGAAGTAGGGTGCGGACATGGCCATTTTCTCACCGCCTATGCCGCAGCGCACCCTTCAAAACGATGCATCGGCGTCGATATTACCAAGGACCGGATCGATCGGGGCATTCGCAAGCGGGATCGAACGAAGGCGAAAAATCTCAGCTTCGTCCACGCGGACGCGCGCGATTTTCTCGAATCGCTGCCGGAGCACGCGCGATTCTCGGAGATCTTCATTCTTTTTCCCGATCCCTGGCCGAAACGCCGGCATCACAAGAACCGGATCATGCAGCCGGATTTCCTCCACGCCGTGGCGAAGCGGGCAGGGCAGGGGACGCCCCTTTGTTTTCGCACCGATCACGAGGAGTATTTCCGCGCCGCCGAAGCCACGCTGCTTTATCATGAGGACTGGGAAATTGTGGACGAACCCTGGCCATTTGAACACGCGACCGTTTTCCAAAGCCGCGCCGTCTCGCATCGCTCCCTGATCGCGCGTCGACGTTAGCCACTCTTGCATAAGTTCTCCGCCCAAACCTGACGCGGCGATTAATTCTTCTTCGCTCGTTAATGGACTCCGATTTCGAGGGTTGACGGAGCGATGGGCCTTTGCGTACTCATCTCCTTTCCAACCCTTTTCATCGTCCAGCGCGCCCATGTCCCGAGTCAAAAAGCTCGCACTTCTTCTCTTCTCGCTCACCTCTGGCCTCAACGCCTTTGCCAGTGAGTCACACGGCGTTGCTCCCTCGGCAGAAACGCTTTTCAAGATCGGACCGCTGCCGATCACGAACAGCATGATCACGAGCTGGGTGGTCGCCGCCGTGCTGATCATCGTCATTCGCCTGGCCATCCGGCGTCCGAAGCTCGTGCCTTCCCACGGCCAGGCCATCGTCGAAAGCTTGGTCGAAGGCATCCTTGGCCTGATCACACCGATCGTGGGGAACAAAGTCGCCAAGCACGCGTTTCCGCTGCTCGTCGCGCTTTTTACGTTTATCCTTATCCAGAACTGGAGCGGCCTGTTCCCGGGTGTCGGGACGGTCTTCATGATCGACCACGCGACGGGGGAGTGGATGGAATTCGTCCGCCCCGGGAATGCCGACCTCAACGGGACTGTCGCCCTCGCCATCGTCTCCTTCGTCTGCTGGCTCTATTTCATCATGCGCTATGCGGGACCGGCACTGGTCCTGAAGGACATCTTCGGAAACAAGGCGGACAAGAACGAGGTGCCGGCCATCATCTACTATCCTCTCTTCCTCGTCTTCTTTGCCGTCGGGATCATCGAGATCATCTCGATCTTCTTCCGTCCCGTTTCGCTTTCGTTCCGCTTGTTCGGAAACGTCTTCGGCGGCGAAAACCTGCTGCACTCGATGTCCGCCATCACCCCGTGGGTGCTCCCCGTGCCGTTCTATTTTCTCGAGCTGCTGATCGGCTTTGTCCAGGCGCTGGTCTTCACGCTTCTGGTCAGCGTTTACATCGGACTCATCTGTAATCATGGCGATGACCACCCCGAAGCCGGTCATCACGGCGAAAAACAGGCCGCGCACTAACCCTTTCCCGCCGGGAGCGTGCCACGCGTGCGCACGGCGGAAATCCAACCAGACAAAAATCCAACCCACATGAACCACATCCTCGCAGAAATGACCGGCAGCATCCAGGGCGCGTTCGGCTGTCTCGCCGCCGCCATCGGCGTCGGTCTCGTCGGCGCCAAGGCCGTCGAAGGCGTCGGCCGCAATCCCGGCGCGTCCGGCAAAATCCTTGTCCAGTCGATCATCGGCATGGCCCTCGCCGAAGCCGTCGCGTTCTACGCCCTGTTCCTCGGCAAGTAACCCTTCCGCCTCCCGCGCCGGCACCTTGAACGCCGGCGCGCCTCTTTTTCCGCTTACCGTTCCCCCCATGCTCTCCTCCCTGCTCGTCCTCGCCCAAGCCGCCGGCCACGCCGCCGAGGCCGCGTCCACGCACAGCGAAGCCCCCAGCGGCATCACGAAGATCACGCAGGACTTCGGCCTGAGCGTGCCGCTGGTCCTCGCCCAGATCGTGAGCTTTTCCATCGTGGCGTTTGTCCTCTGGAAATTCGCGTTCAAGCCGGTTCTCGCCACCCTCGACACCCGCCAGCAAAAAATCGAGGCGGGCCTGAAGTACGCCGAGGAAATGCAGGCCAAGCTGGCCGCCGCGCAGGCCGAGAGCGCCGGCATCATCAAGAAATCCCAGGTCGAGGCGACCCGCATCATCGACGATGCCCGCAAGTCGGCGAAGGACTTCCTCGACAAACAGACCCAGGAAGCGACCGCCAAGGCCAGCGACCTCCTGGTGAAGGCCCAGCAGTCCATCGAGCTCGAGCACAGGAAAATGCTCGCCGACGCCCGCACCGAGATCGCCCGCCTCGTGGTCACCACTACCGAGCGCGTCCTCGCCAAGAAACTCTCCGACGCCGATCGCAGCGCCTACAACGAGGCCGCCTCGCGCGAACTTGCCAGCGTCTAAGGTCCCTCCGCTGCAGCGACCCGCCCATGGCCTCCGGTAAAAAACAAATCCAGCTTCTCGCGCGCCAGTTTTTCAAGCTGAGCCTCGTCAATGGGAGCCTGTCGCCCGAGCGCGTCGCCGGCGTCCTCGAATACGTCGAGAAACACCGCCCCGCCCACCTGCTCGCCGTCCTGAAGGCCTACCAGCGCCTCGTCAGCGCGGAATTCGCGCGCGGCCAGGCCGTCGTGGAACATGCCGGCGCCGTCAGCGACGCGACGCTCGCCGCGATCGGCGAGGCGATGACCAGAAAATACGGCCGCAAGGTCTCCGCCGTCTCGAAGCAGAATGACTCGCTCCTCGCCGGCCTGCGCGTCCGCGTCGGCGACGACTCCTACGAATCCTCGATCGCCGGCCAGCTCGCGACCCTCGCCGGCGCCCTCTGAATTTCCCCGTTCAACCCCCCTGTTTTTCCCGATGAGCACCGTCCTCGACCAAATTGAACAGCAGATCGCCAAGCTCTCGAGCAAGGCCGTCAAAAAGAACACCGGCAACATCCGGAGCGTCGCCGATGGCGTCGCCAAGATCGACGGATTGTCGGAGGTGATGTACAACGAAATGGTCCAGTTCCCCGGAGGCGCCATCGGCATCGCCCTGAATCTCGAGGAGGACGAAGTGGGCTGTGTCGTGCTCGGCGACGTCTCGAAACTGAAGGAGGGCGACGAAGTCCAGACAACGGGCAAGCTCCTTTCGGTCCCGGTCGGGCGCGCGCTGCTCGGACGCGCCGTCGACGCCCTCGGCAACCCGGTCGACGGCAAGGGCCCGATCGCCGCCACCGAAACCTACCCCGTCGAAAAAATCGCGCCCGGCATCATCGTCCGCAAATCCGTCTCCCAGCCTCTGTTCACCGGCATCATGGCGATCGACTCCATGATCCCGATCGGGCGCGGCCAGCGCGAGCTGATCATCGGCGACCGCGGCACCGGCAAGACCACCATCGCCGTCGACACGATTATCAACCAGGGAAAGATCAACAAGGTCGGCCTCGCGAGCAAGGACCCCAAATTCCGCCCGGTCTATTCCATCTACGTCGCCGTCGGACAGAAGAACTCGAACATCGTCCGCACGATGTCCGCGCTCGAAGCCGCGGGCGCCCTGGAGTTCACCATCATCGTCGCCGCGCCCGCAGCCGACAATCCCGCGAACCAATACCTCGCGCCGTTCTCCGGCGCGGCGATGGGGGAGTGGTTCATGGAAAACGGCCAGGATGCGCTCATCGTGTACGACGATCTGTCCAAGCACGCGGTCGCCTACCGCCAGATTTCGCTCATCCTGAAGCGTCCGTCCGGCCGCGAGGCTTACCCCGGTGACGTATTCTATCTTCACTCCCGCCTGCTCGAGCGCGCGGCGCGCCTCGATGGCAAGGGTTCGCTGACGGCGCTGCCGATCATCGAGACGCAGGCCGGCGACGTGTCGGCGTACATTCCGACGAACGTGATCTCGATCACCGACGGACAGATCTTCCTCGACGCAGGACTCTTCAATAAGGGTGTGCGACCAGCGATCGACGTGGGTATTTCCGTCTCTCGCGTGGGCTCATCCGCACAGACAAAGGCGATGAAGAGCGTTGCCGGGACACTGCGTCTTTCACTCGCACAGTTCCGTGAGCTTGAGGCCTTCATGCAATTTGCCCAGGACCTTGATGCAGA
>JAQGON010000038.1 GCA_028293565.1 Verrucomicrobiota bacterium
CACTCCACGGGTCGGAGACCGTTGCCACCCCCCCAAACTACAAAAGCCGCCCCTTGCGGGGCGGCTTTTTGACCTAACACCAAGCAAACCGTAGGAACTACAAACAATACACCGTCTTACCAGGACGATGTTGACTACACAGAGGTAGATGCGGCGGCGGCCAAAACGTTCAAAAGAAAGTTTGGGCCGATGCTTTTCCCGCCCCGACATGTTATCCTCTGGTGTTAAATAACTAACGCCGGACCTGAATTTTTTACCGCGAAGGACCCAAAGCGCGCGAAGAAAAATCCGGAAAGGATCGGTTCCGACCTTCGCGCGCTTTGCGTCCTTCGCGGTAAAAACCTGCCTCAACGCCAGGGGGCAGGCGGAGCCCGTTACGGAGATGCGACTCGAGCGGATTCGCCGCCCGCGACCGGCAGCTCCACAGGTGTCTCCACTTCGACGGGCGTGCTCTTCAGCGGATAGCTGAAACGCTGGCCCTCGTAATTTCGGAAAATCACTTCGTCGTCGGTGATTTTTTCGACGTAATCCGGATTGACCGGAACTTTCCCGCCGCCGCCGGGCGCATCGATCACATACTGGGGCACGGCGTAACCGGTGGTGTGTCCGCGCAGCGCGCGGATGATCTCGATCCCCTTGCGCACATCGACCTTGAAGTGGGCGCCTCCGGTGATGAGGTCCATCTGGTAGAGATAATAGGGCCGCACGCGCATCCGCAGCAACCGGTGCACCAGGGCCTTCATGACGTCGGCATCGTCATTGACGCCCTTGAGCAGCACGCTCTGGTTTCCGAGCGGAACGCCGGCGAACGACAGCCGCTCGCAGGCGTCCTTCAGCTCCTGGGTCGCCTCCTTCGGATGATTCACATGGATGCTCATCCAGATCGGGCCGTATTTCTTGAAAATCTCGCAGAGCTCCGGCGTGATCCGCTGCGGCAGGAAAACCGGGATGCGCGAGCCGATGCGGATGAACTCGACGTGCTTGATCGCCCGCAGGCGCGCGAGCAGGTGCTCGAGCTTCTTGTCCGAAAGCAGCAGCGGATCGCCGCCCGACAGCAGCACGTCGCGCACCTCGGGATGCGATTCAATGTAACGCAGCGCCTGCTCGTACTCCGGGTGGAAATTGTAGTCCTGCGCGTTCGAAACCAGGCGGCTGCGCGTGCAGTAGCGGCAATAGGCGGCGCAACGATCCGTCACGAGAAACAGCACGCGGTCCGGATACCGGTGCACGAGGCCCGGCACCGGCGAATGCTCGTCCTCGCCGAGGGAATCCAGCTGCTCCTCCGCCGAAATCTGCATCTCGCCGCTGCGCGGGATCACCTGCTTCCGGATCGGGCACTCGGGATCGTTGCGGTCGATCAGGTTGAAGAAATACGGCGTGATCGCGAGGGAGAGCTTCTTGTCGGCAAAATAACACCCGGCCTTCTCCTCCGGGGTCAGCGTCATATGCTGTTCAAGCTGCGCGACGTTGGTCAGCCGGTTCTTCAGCTGCCAGGTCCAGCTCTGCCAGTCGCTCGCCGGGATATGCTGCCAAAGCCCCTGGCCTTCGAACCAAACAGCGCGGTCTTCGGTATAGGGCATCGGTTTGTGCGAAATTGGTACGGGCCCTAACCAGTCCTGTCAAATGGGAGGGAGAAAAAGGTAGCACGGGTCTCCGACCCGTGAAGTGAGACGCCGCCTAGAGTGAACGCCGAGCGACATCGTGCTGCCCGAGTCCAGCTTCACGGGTCGGAGACCCGTGCCACTTTCCCCTTGGCAGGCACAGCGCGACGCCCTTTCGTCAGGCTTTAATGTCCACGTCGAAGCCCGCCGTACTCGCCCTTGAAGATGGTTCGATTTTCCGGGGGCGGGCCTTCGGCGCCGACGCTACCATCGCCGGAGAATGCGTCTTCAACACGTCGATGACCGGCTATCAGGAAATCCTCACCGATCCCTCCTACTACGGGCAGATTGTCACGATGACCGCCGTGCAGATCGGCAATTACGGCGTCAATGCCGCGGATACCGAGGCCGGCGCCCCCCAATGCTCGGGCTTCGTCGTTCGCGAACTCTCCCCCGTGGTCAGCAACTGGCGGAGCCAGCAGGGATTGGGCGATTACCTGCGCCAGCACGGAATTCCCGGCATCAGCGAAATCGACACCCGGGCCCTGACGAAAAAGCTGCGGGTCGACGGCGCGATGAAATCCTGCCTCAGCACCCTGCCGATCACCGACGCGGAAGCCGTCAGCCGCGCGCGCGCCTGGCGCGACATGGCCGGCGCCGACTACGTCAGGGACGTGACCTGCGATGCCCCGTACCTCTGGAGCGCGGACGATCTTACCCATCACAACACGCCTTACCTCCCGGTGGGGACAACGATGAATCTTCCCGGCGTGCCGGAGAAAAAATTCCGCGTGGCCGCCTTCGATTTCGGCGCCAAGCACAGCATCTACCGGAAACTGGTGAACCATGGCTTCGAGGTGCAGGTTTTCCCCGCGACGGCGACGCACGAGGAAGTCCGCGAGCACCGGCCCGACGCGGTGTTTCTCTCGAATGGCCCCGGCGATCCCGCGGCCCTTCCGTACATTCATCAGACCGTCACGGGCCTGCTGCCGGATTTCCCGATCTTCGGGATCTGCCTCGGCCACCAGATGATCACCCACGCGATCGGGGGCACGACGTTCAAGCTCAAGTTCGGCCATCGCGGAGGAAACCAGCCGGTGAAGAACCTCGAGACCGGAAAGGTCTCCATCACCGCGCAGAACCACGGCTTCGCGACCGATCCGAAATCGATCGAGAACCGCGGCGCCAAGGTGACCGAGATCAACCTCAACGACCAGACCGTCGAAGGCCTGCGCCACACGCGCCTGCCGGTTTTCTGCGTGCAGTATCACCCGGAAGCCGCCCCCGGGCCCAACGACGCCGATCCGCTCTTCGTCGATTTCTACCGCCTGGTGGAGCAGCGAAAAGCCGGGAAAATCTAAGAAGCCTGTTTTCACCGCGAAGGACGCAAAGGTCGCGAAGGTCGGAACCGATCCTTTCCGGATTTTGCTTCGCGCCCTTCGCGTCCTTCGCGGTGAAAACAGGCCCGACTTGCCTCAGGCCGGGCGATGCGATGGGATCCCTGCGGTGAAAAGAGTCATCGCCCTCGCCGTGCTCGTCTTCGCGGGGTGGTTTTATTTTCACGAACCGCGGGCGCAATGGCGGGGAATGCCCGCCTCGCGCGATCCCGTGCAAACGTCCGCGGCGATCCCCGCGCCCTTCCGGCACGGCGACTACACAATCACGCCGCTCGCGCGTTACGCCGTGACGGCCGTCGTCCTGAGCCGCGACCGCTACCGCAACGACCACGGCGCCGACCTCGCGCCCGTCGACCTCGCCCTCGGCTGGGGCCCGATGTCGGTGGCGTCAGTGATCAATGACCTGAAGATCAGCCAAAGCGGACGCTTCTACGAATTCAGCTACTCCGGCGAGCCGCCGCTCGAGCAGCGGCAGATTGAAATCCATTCCGCCAACACGCACTGCCTGCCCGCCGACGACGCCGTCCGCGACCAACTGCTCGCCGTGAAGCGGCACGATCTCGTGACGATGGAAGGGTTGCTCGTCGAGGTGAACGGCGACGACGGCTACAAATGGCGCTCGTCGCTCACGCGCGAGGACACGCGCGGCGGCGCGTGCGAGGTATTCTGGATCACGGCCCTGCAGCACCGGCCGCTTTGATCGCGGAGGAGCGAAGGATCGGAACCCAGGCGGGGTTTCCGCGAACCCGTGCCTCAGCGTCTTCGCGATGCCTTTTCCTCGCGGACGAAGAGGATTACTCTTCCAGCTCCGCCCAGCGCGCATATGCCGCCGCGAGTTCCGCCTCGATTTCGTGGAGCCGTGCGGTCGCCTTCGCAGCCTCGCCGCCGGCCTTCCGGAAAAAAGCCGGATCCGCCACCGCCCCCGCCAGCTTCGCCTGTTCCTGCTCCAATGTCTCGATCCGCTGCGGCAACGCCTCGCGTTCGGCGCGCTCCTTGTTCGTCAGCTTGCGCGCCTTCGCCCCGCCAGCGGCGGCCGGACGGGCTCCGCGCTTCGCGGCCTCCGCCGCCGCCTGCGCGGCCGCGGCCCTGGCGGATTTCTCGCGCTGCCAGTCGTCGTAGCCGCCGAGATATTCCGCGACCTTTCCGTCGCCTTCGAAGACGAGCAGGCTGGTGCACACCTCGTTGAGGAACGCGCGATCGTGGCTCACCAGCAGCAGCGTGCCGCCGAATTCCACCAGCAGGTCCTCGAGCAGCTCGAGCGTCTCCGCATCGAGGTCGTTGGTCGGCTCGTCGAGCACGAGCACGTTGCAGGGCTTCGTGAACAGCCGCGCGAGCAGGAGGCGGTTGCGCTCGCCGCCCGACAGCGCCTTGACCGGCGTCCGCGCGCGGGCGGGCTCGAACAGGAAATCCTCGAGATACGAAATCACGTGCCGGGTGCGTCCGTCGATCGTCACCGTCGCGTTGCCGTCGGCCACGGCATCCTGCACCCGCATTGTCTCGTCCAGCTGCGCGCGCAGCTGGTCGAAATAAACCACCTCGAGCCTCGTCCCCTGCTCGATCGTGCCGACCTGCGGCGCCAGCTGGCCGAGGAGCAGCCGGAGCAGCGTCGTCTTGCCCGCGCCGTTCGGACCCACGATGCCGATCTTGTCGCCGCGCTCGATGCGGACGTTCAGGTCGCGAATGATCCACCGGTCGTCGTACTTGAACCCGGCTCCCTCGGCCGTGATCACCTTGAAACCGCTGCGGTCGGCCTCCTGCGCCGTCAGCTTCGCCGCGCCCGCCCGCTCGCGGCGATCGGCGCGCTCGGCCCGCATTTTCTCGAGGGCGTGGATGCGGTTCTGCGCGCGCGAGCGCTGCGCCTTCACGCCGCGCCGGATCCAGACCTCCTCCTGCGCCAGTTTCTTGTCGAACTGCGCGCGCTCCACCTCCTCCGCCTCGAGCACCGCCTCCTTCCGCACGAGGAACGTGTCGTAATCGCACGTCCAGCCGACCAGCCGCCCGCGGTCGACCTCGACGATGCGCGTCGCCAGCTTGCGCAGGAACGTCCGGTCATGGGTGACGAACAAAAGGGCGCCGCCCCATTCGAGCAGGAATTCCTCGAGCCACTGGATCGATTCCAGGTCGAGATGGTTGGTCGGCTCGTCCAGGAGCAGCAGTTGCGGCGCCTCGACCAGCCCGCGCGCGAGCAAAACGCGGCGTTTCTGCCCCGCGGAGAGCGCGCCGAATTCCAGGTCCGCCGGCAGGCCCATCTGCTCCAGCAGGCGCTCGACGCGGTCGTGGCGCTCCCAGTCGTTGTGCTCCTCGTACGCGCCGCCAGCGCCCTCCACGACGGTGCGCACCGTGCCCGTCAGATCCGTCGGCACCTCCTGCCGCAGGGTGGAGAACACCGTGCCGGGCTGGCGGAACACCTGGCCCTCGTCGGGCTTCAATTCGCCCGCGATCACCTTCATCAGCGTCGACTTTCCCGCGCCGTTGCGTCCGACGAGGCAGACGCGCTCGCCGCGGTCGATCTGCAGGTTGACACGGTCCAGCAGCGGCGCGCCGCCGAAGCTCAGGGAGACATCAAGAAGACTGACAATGGCCATGGGAACCGGTCAGCGTGGACAACCACGGCCCCGCAGCGCAAGGTCTCTGTGCAGATGTTGCCCAAACCCGCCCGCTACAATGTCCTCGGCGTCGGCGTTTCCGTCCTCACGCTCGCGCAGGCGCGGGACCTGGTGCTCGGCGCGCACGGGACGCGGCATCTCGGCTACGTCTGCATTTCGCCGGTGCATGCGGTGATCGAGGCGGGCAACGACCCGGACTTCCGGAAAATTCTCAACGAATCGTTTCTCACGACCCCAGACGGCATGCCGATCGTCTGGCTCGGGCCGGAGGGAGTCGAGCGCGTCTACGGGCCCGACCTTCTGCTCGCCGTCTGCGATGCCGGCCGCGCCGTCGGGCTGACGCATTATTTCTATGGCGGCGCTCCGGGCGTCGCCGGAGCGCTGCGCGACAAGCTCGTCGCGCGATTTCCCGGACTCGAGGTCGTCGGCACGTTCACGCCGCCGTATCGGCCGTTGCACGACGACGAGATGACCGCGTTCCGCGCGCAGGTCGCGGCGGCCCGGCCCGACATCCTCTGGGTCGGCCTGAGCACGCCGAAGCAGGAGCGTTTCATGGCCGCGAACTGGCGGTCCCTCGAGGCCGGGCTGTTGATCGGCATCGGCGCGGCGTTCGACTTTCACTCCGGCCGCGTGCGGCAGGCGCCCCGCTGGATGCAGCGGAGCGGGCTCGAATGGCTCTTCCGCATCGGCACCGAGCCGCGCCGGCTGGCGCCGAGGTACCTGAAGACGAATCCGCTCTTCGTCGCGCGGGTCATCGCCCAGAAAACGGGACTGAAAAAATATCCGCTGGGAAATTAAGGCGCGGCCGCAGATTCCGGCGCCGCGCGACGCACTCAAGCCGGAGGCCAAGGCACCGCCCTGAATGACGGGAAGAGAGATTTTCCGCCGACGGAACGGCTCCGCCAAGCCTGCCGGGTCAGAACAGCTGCCGCTGTTGCAAGGCGTCGCGCTTCTCCGCATCCAGCGTGCTGAGGGCCAGCAGCTGCATCACGCTCAGGCCGGCGAGTCGCGGCTCCCTCGCGAGCGACGCGAGCAGCAGTCCGCCGGCCAGCGCGTCGTAGAGCGCCGCGTGATAGCCGCAGCGGTGCGAGGGGCAATGGATCCTCGCGGCCTCGTCCAGCGCCGGCTGCAGCCCGCACGCCGCGACCAGCGACTCCAGCCGCCCGGACTCGAGCTGCGGATAAAACTGCGCGTACAGCCGCGCCGAATCGATCCACGGACCCCACTCGATCGCGCTCTCGCCAGCGCGCGCAAAGTCCGGTGACTTTCGCGGATAGGGCCACACCGACTTGATCAATCCGTTTTCGACGCCGGCATAATGCGCCGCCAACGGCCCGCGCTCGCGCAGCCCGGCGAAATACTCCCACTCGTCGCTGAAGGGCGCATGCTTTGTCAGCGTGGCCTCGTCGAGGCCGTGGACCGCCGTGTCCTCGGCCCGAATGCGGCCGGTCGAACAACACAAACGCGTATGGGCGCCGACAATCTTGCCGCCGACAATCTCCACGACGCCGAACTCCAGGATTCCGGAAGTCCGGCTGCCTTCGAAATCGACGAAGAAAATGGGCTGTGTTGTCCAGGACATCGACGGATCAAAAGTAGCGGCCCTGCGCCACCGCGTGGCGAGAAGATTTCCCCAAGTGGCACGGGTCTCCGACCCGTGATGCCGCGCGCCGTCCACCAGTGAAATCGAGTCGGCCGGCAATGCTCGGGTCCAGCCACACGGGTCGGAGACCCGTGCCACCTCGAGAAATTTTCGTGTCTTCCGGGGGTTTCGCGGATTCAACACTTCCGTGGATCTTGCCCCGCACCGTTCGTTCATGACCGAGCTCGCCGAAAAGAGCGGCGACTTCATCCGCCCGTTTTTCGGCCAGCCGGATCTCGTCGTGGAAACGAAGGAGGATGCGACGCCCGTCACGCTCGCCGACCGCGGCGCCGAGCAGTTGATGCGAAAACTGATCGCGCAGCGGTTTCCTGCCCACGGAATCATCGGCGAGGAATTCGGCAGCGAGCGCGCCGACGCCGAATGGGTCTGGGTCCTCGATCCGGTCGACGGCACCAAATCCTTCGCGGCGGGCTGCCCGCTTTTCGGCACTCTCATCGCCCTCCTCCACCGCGGCAAGCCGGTCCTCGGCGCGATCCATCAGCCGGTCCTTCGCCAGCTGATGATCGGCGACGGCAGCAGCACCACGCTGAACGGCCGAGCCGTCCGGATCCGCGCAACCGCTCGCATCGAGGACGCGACGATTCTCACGACCAACGTCCACTCGCCCGCCAGGTACCAGCACGGCACGGCCTTCGATGCGCTCGCGGCCCGCGCCCGGCTCTTCCGCACCTGGGGCGACTGCTATGGCTACCTGCTCGTCGCCGGCGGCTGGGCCGACGTGATGTGCGATCCCGTCATGAACCCGTGGGACGTCGCCGCGCTGATCCCCGTGATCCGCGGCGCCGGCGGCGTGATCACCGACTGGCAGGGCAACGATCCGGTGAACGCCAAGTCAATCGTGGCCGCGGGCTCCGCGCTCCACGCCGCCGTGATCACAGCGCTCAACCCTTAGCGGAGGGCCTGGTTTCAAGGCAAAATCCGGTCCGGTAACCTGCCCGGTCCTCCTCCGGAAAACCTACTTTTTCTTCCAGTCGGCGGTGATCCGCGTGGTGAATCCACCGCGCGCCTTCCAGTCGGCGACGATCGTGAGCTCGCGGGGACGCAGCGCGGCGCCGATGTCGTCGCAGATCTGGTTCGTCGCGGCCTCGAAGAAAATGCCCTCGTTCCGGAAGGCGTGAAAATAGAGCTTCAGTGACTTGAGCTCGACGCACTTCTTGTCCGCGACGTAGCGCACGGTGATGTCGGCGAAATCCGGGTGGCCGGTGATCGGGCACAGCGACGTGAATTCGTGGTGCGTGTGCTCGATCAGATAGCCGCGATGCGGCGCGGGATTAGGAAACGTCTCGAGAAGCTTCGGGTCAGGCATGGCGAAGAAAGACTGAAAGAGTGTAGAGCGGAAAGACTGAAAACACCGGGCATTCGAAGCTCAACCCAACAGTATCCGATCCAGCCTTCCCGTTCTTCAGTTATCCAGTCCCTGGCCTCAGGTTGCCGTCTCCGTAAACCGCTGCTCGCGGATCACGGTGATCTTGATCGAGCTGGGGTACTGGAGCTCCGCTTCGATCTTGGTGCGGAGCTGCTTCGCCAGTTCGCGCGCGCCGTCGTCGGTCACGGACTGCGGCGCCACCACCACCCGGATTTCGCGCCCGGCCTGGATCGCGAACGCCTGCTGCACGCCTTCCAGCGTGAGCGCGAGTTTCTCGAGGCGCTCGAGCCGCTGAGCGTAAGTCGCCATCGATTCCGCGCGCGCGCCGGGGCGCACCGCGGAAATCGTGTCGGCTAGGATCGTCAGGCCGGCGTAAACCGTCTCCGGTTTCACCTCCTCGTGATGCGCGGCCACGGCGTTCACGACGATGGGCGTTTCGCCATACCGCTTGATGAACTCCGCGCCGATGTGCGCATGACTCCCCTCGAGCTCGCTCGGCGCCGCCTTGCCGATGTCGTGTAGCAGGCCCGCCCGCTTCGCCAGATTCGGATCGAGCCCCACCTCGCTCGCGAGCATCGAGGCGAGGAAGGCGGTCTCCACCGAGTGATCGAGCACGTTCTGGTTGTAGGAAAAACGGAATTTGAGCCGGCCCAGCATCTTGATGATTTCGTGGTGAAGCCCGTTGATGTTCAGCCGCGCCACCGCCTCCTCGCCAGCCTGCGTGGTGGAAAGCTCGATCTCCTCCTGCGCGCGCTTCACGAACTCCTCGATCGTCGCCGGATGAATGCGGCCGTCTTTGACCAACCCTTCCAGCGCCTGCTTCGCGATCTCGCGGCGCATCGGGTCGAAGGAGGACAGCAGCACCATCTGCGGCGACTCGTCGATCAAGACCGTCACGCCCGTGGCCGCCTCGAACGCCTTGATGTTCCGGCCTTCGCGGCCGATGATCCGCCCCTTCATGTCCTCGCTCGGCAGCGGGACCAGCGTCGAGGTCAGGTCGTTGTTGGGCTTGCTAGCGAGGCGCTGCATCGACGCGACGAGGATCCGGCGCGCTTCCGTCTGCAGCTCCTGCTCCGACTTCTCGAGCGCATCGCGGCGCAGGGCCCGCAGCTCGTCCTGGCACTCGAGGAGCACCTCCTCGCGCAACGCGCGGCGGATCTCCTCCGCGTCCATTTGCGAGACGCCCTCGAGCCGCTTGCGCACGCTCTTGGACAGGGCCCGCATGGCATCGCGGGCCTGCCGCACCGCGGCGTTCTCGCGGTTGAGCCGCTCCTGCTTCTGTTCCAGCTGGTAGTCGAGCAGGCCGAGGGATTCCTCGTGCGCCCGGATTTCCCGCAGGCGGACATCCGCCTCGATCTGCCTCCGGTCGAAATCGCGGTTGGCCTCGGCGCGCCTCTCCTGGATTTCCGCCTCCGTCTTCTGCTTCATCTCCTCCGCCGCCACCGCCGCCTCGCGGCGCGCGACCTCGGCCAGTTCCGCGGCCTGCTCATGGGCCACGCGGCGCGTGTGCCGCGTGAGCGCCCAGACGACGAGAAACCCGATGCCGCCGCCGATCACCAGCGCCAGCGGAAAGGCCCAGTCGCTTTGTTCGACCTCGGCGAGCAGCGGCGAGATAACCATGGCGAAGGCGGGAATCAACGGACGCGGACGCTAACCGGCACCACCTTGAAATTTCAACCTTTCTCGCCGCGAACTCCGATCCAAAACCATTTGAACAGAAGCCAACCAAGGGAACGAAGCGACGCTGGTCGGATCGAAACCATGGTCCTGCTCCAATCTGGTTCGCTCAGACCAGGCCAAGCGATTTGGCCCAATCCGACCGGAGCCGCTTCGTTCCCTTGGTTGGCTTCTGTTCAAAATCCGTAGCTTGCTCAATGGACGGCCGGCAGGATCGCGAACGCCGGCAGCGTCTGGTCGAGGACCGTCTGCATCCGCCCGAGCGCCGCCGCCTCGCCGTCGCGCGCATCGGTCTGCAGCAGCACATACGCCCACCGGTCCGCCCGCCCGTGCGCGACGCGGTTCCAGGCATCCACCGCCAGCCTCCGCCAGTGCGAGGCGACGACCGTGTCGCCGCCGATGAACCAGTACGCGACCAGCTGCGGCATCGCGACGACT
>JAQGON010000047.1 GCA_028293565.1 Verrucomicrobiota bacterium
GGATCGACCGGCTTCAGGAGGTAATCGAGCGCGTTCAGCTCGAAGGCCTTCACCGCAAATTCGTCGTAGGCCGTGGTGAAAATCACGTGGGGCACCGGAGGCTCGAGCGACTCGAGGAGTTCCAGCCCGGTTTCCCCGGGCATCTGCACGTCGAGAAAGATCAGGTCCGGGGACAGCGCCGCCAGCTGCTCGCGCGCCTGTTTGGCGTTCGCCGCCTCGCCCGCCACGACGAGGTCGGGAAACGCCGCAAGCAAACGCCGCAGTTCGTTGCGGGCCAGCCGCTCGTCGTCGATCAACAGCGCCTTCATGCGTGCGAGACGGGCAGCGGAATGATGGCCTCGGCCACCACGTTCCCGGGCGAACCGGTGCGGAGGTTCAGGCTGGCTTGATCGCCGAACAGGAGCCGGAGGCGGTTGGCGGCGTTCGCGAGCCCGAGCCCCGTCGAGGCGCCCGACCCGCCGCGCATTCCCCGGTCTCCGCGGCCGGTGTTTTCGAGGGCGCCGGGATTGGTGACCTGCAGCCGCAGCGAACCGCTTTCGCGGCGGGCGATGATCGCGATCTCGCCTCCTTCGGCGCGCATCGAAATCCCGTACTTCACCGCGTTCTCCACCAGCGTCTGCAGCAGCATGGGCGGAATCGGCAGCTGCAGGGTCTCGGGCGCGATGTCGAGCCGCAGGCGGAGACGCTCCTCATGGCGGACCTGTTCGAGCGCGAGGTAATCGTTCACCACCCGCAGTTCGTCCTCGAAGGGCACGGTCTCGAGCTGCCCGCTCTGGAGCGAGTAGCGCAGCAGGTTCGCGAGCTGCGTCACCGCCTGCCGGGCGCGAATCGGGTCCTCCTCGATCAGGGCCCGCAGCGAATTCAGCGAGTTGAAGATGAAGTGGGGATTCACCTGCGACTTCAGCGCGCGGAGTTCCGCCTCCTTGGCGTGCGTCGCGAGGCTGAGCTGGTCGATCTGCAGCCGGTTGTAGCGGTCGAAGAGATGGTAGAAAAAATACACGCACCACCAGCCGGAGAACAGCACCAGGCCGTTGACCCAGCTGAACGCGAAGGCCACCCAGAGCGAAACGCTGCCGGTCCACGGCATCCGGACGACGAAGTAAGGATAGCCATAGCCGATCAGGCTCCAGACGAGCGCCTGCACCGCGCTCACCGCCAGAATGCGCGGCAGCAGCGCGCGCCAGCCGAGGGTCTTCCATCCCCAGGGCGCCACGACCGGACGCGTGAAATGCGTGATCAGCCACCCGAGCATGATCACTTCCGTGATGATGCTGCAGCTGCAGAGCAGGTTCCTTGGCGCCGCGTCCTTGGTGGGAAACGTGAAGACCAGGAAAACCTGCAGGCCGAGGAAAAACAGCCAGGCGCCCGACTGGCAGATCACATAGAGACGGTCCTTCGCACGGAGGCGCCGCGGCTCGTCGTCGAGCAGGACATTGGTCAGGGGCGCTTTCTCCATGGAAACAAACTACAGCGCCATGGGCGGTTGAGCGCAAACTTTGGACAAGCGGTCCCGCCGCACCGCCGAGCGGTGCCGCGCCGGCTGGTTGACAGGAAAAAATCGCCGGGCAGTCCCTTGCAGTCGCCGAGATCGCAGCCGACCCATGCCGACCTTCACCGCCCGCATCGAGAAGAACTGGATCATGCGCTGCGTGATCGTGCCCGCGCCGGTCATGCGCGGCTTGGGCGGCGGCGTCCGGATTCCCGTCGTCGCGGAGTATGCCGGCGAAAAAGTGCTCACGACCGTCATGCCCGCCGGGCGCGGGCGCGGGCGCCTCACGGTGCTCTCCGACCTCGTCCGCGCCGCGGGACTGGATTTCGGCGACCGCATCGAAGTCACGCTCATCCGGTCGAACGATCCCCGCGAACCCGTCGTGCCGCCCGACCTGCAGCGCGCGCTCCAGTTCCGGCCGGCCGCCCGGGGCGAGTTCGAAAACGGGCCGGCGTCGCAGCGCCGGTGGATCGTCCATTACCTGGACGAAGCCCGCCGCGCCGAGACCCGGGCCGCGCGCGTCGATCTGGTTCTCGAGCGCCTCACGGAAAACGCCCGGCGCAGGACCAGGCCGAAAGCGCCCGGAAAAAAGCCGCTCACGCCCCGATCGGATGCCAGGTCGTCTTGAATTCCAGCGTGTCGCGGATCGCCTCGAGGCCCTGCGCTCCGTCCGAATTCCAGTCGATCCGCTCGTCCGAATGCCGGAGCCGCGTGCGCTTCACACTCGCCGCCGCGCCGAGCTGCAGGGTCCTCCGCTCGCCGGCGTCGGCCACGCCGACCACCGCGCGCAGGTGCGTGTGCGTCGCGAAGGTCGGCACGATCTCCTTGCGGAAACCGGTGAGCAGGTTGACGACCCCGCCCGGAAGGTCGCTCGTCGCGAGCATCTCGCCGAGGAGGATCGCGGGATAGGGAAATTTTCCGGACGCCAGGGCGACGACGGTGTTGCCGCTGACGATGGCCGGCGCGACCAGTGAAACCAGCCCGAGCAGCGCCGGGGTTTCCGGGGCGAGCACGCCGACGACCCCCATTGGCTCGGTGACCGTGAAGTTGAAATAGGGGGCGGCGACGGGGTTAACGTTGCCGAGGAGCTGCTCGTACTTGTCAGCCCAGCCCGCGTAATGGATCAGCCGGTCGATCGTCGCGCCGACCTCGGCGCCCGCGGCGGCGCGGCGCCGTGGCGAGGCGGCGGCGCCGACGAGCAGGGCCTCGGTCATTTCCGCGGCGCGGGCCTCGAGCATTTCCCCCAACCGGTAAAGGATCTGCCCGCGGTTGTAGGCCGTCCGTTTCGCCCATCCCGGGCCCGCCTTGGCCGAGGCTTCCACGGCGTTGCGGACATCCTTGCGCGTGCACTGGGGAATGTTGGCGAAAAAACCGCCCGCCGCCGTGGCGATCGGGTAAACGCGGGAGCTCTCGGAGCGGATGAAGGCGCCGCCGACATAGACCTTGGGTGTTTTGGTGATGGGAAGGCGGGACATGGAAGGAGGCGCTGGACGCGACCGGCTCAGGTTTCGGCCGTCGTAGCCGCCGGCGGGACGGGAGCATCCCCCTGCAGGTAGGTTTTTTCCCGATATCTCCGGGCAACGACGACAAAGAGGGCGACGCAACCGATCGAAAGCGCGGCGTAGAAATTATAATAGGCCGCGCCCTTCAGTTTCACCGTGCCGTCCGGATTGGCGATGAAGTAGTGGACGAGCGCCGTGAAGGCGTTGCCCGCGGAAACGGACAGGAGGTAAAGCGCCATGATGATCGACTTCATGTGCCGCGGAGCCTGGGTGTAGGCGAATTCCAGCGAGGTGATCGAAACCATGACCTCGCCCGCGGACAACAGGGCGTAGGCCGGAACCTGCCACCCGATGTTCGGCTTCAGGCCGCCGGCGATCTGGGTCTCGATCCACGCGCTGACCATGAACGAGAATCCCGTCACGATCAGGCCCAACCCGATTTTCCGCAGCGGCGTCAGAGGAAACACGCGGCTGATCGCCGGATAAATCAGGTACTGGAAGAGCGGGATGAACGCCAGGATCATGATGGCGTTGAGCGCCTGGATCTGGGACGAGAGCCAGTTGATGCCGAGAAAATGGAGATCCATCTTCTGCGCCTGCAGGACCCACTCTCCGCCGCTCTGGTCCCACAGCGACCAGAACACGGCGACGAACGCGAACAGGATGCCGAGGCGGCCGATCGCCGCGAAGCCCTCGCGGTTGAAGGTCTCCCGCAGGAAAGTCCTCCCGCCAGGGGGAATATGGGCGAACTTGTACCGTCCCGACCAAAAGACAAAGGCCGCGAGCAGCATCAGTGCGGCGGGCACGCCGAAAGCCCAGCGGGCCCCGTAATGCTCGAGCAGCCACGGAATGAGGAGGATCGAAAAAAACGACCCGAAGTTGACCGAGAAATAAAACCAGCCGAAGGCGCGCGACAGCAGCGGCTGATTGGCCGGGCCGAATTGGTCGCCGACGTGGGACGAAACGCAGGGCTTGATCCCGCCCGCCCCCACCGCGATCAGCCCCAGCCCCAGCGCCAGGCCCAGCCGCGTGTCGTTCGCCGCCAGCACCACGCTGCCAAGGCAGTAAACCAGCGAGAGCCAGAAAATCGTGCGGTACTTTCCCCAGAAGGCGTCCGAGATGATCGCCCCCAGCGCGGGGAAAAAATAATTCGAGGCCACGAACCAGTGATACCACTGATTCGCCTCGTTTTCGCCCATCGGCGCCGGGCTGCCGTCGCGCGACCGGAGGTACTGCGTCATGAACACGACGAGAATCGCGCGCATCCCGTAGAAGTTGAACCGCTCGGCTGCCTCGTTGCCGATGATGTAGGGAATGCCCGGAGGCATGCCCGTGGTCTTGATCGGCGCGGTGAGGTATTTCCGGTCGCTCATTTTTTCAACCACGACATTTCCGTTTTCGGTTCATGGCGGTTCAAACCAGCCGGCAATAGTCGAGCAGCCCCTGCCGCCCGCCCTCGCGGCCAAAGCCGCTCTCCTTGTATCCCCCGAACGGCGACGCGGGATCGAATTTGTTGTAGGTGTTCGCCCAGACCACGCCGGCCTTCAGCTCCGTCGCCATCTTCAGGATGCGCGAACCCTTGTCGGTCCACACCCCGGCGCTCAGGCCATAGGCGGTGTTGTTCGCCTTCTCCACCGCCTCCTCCAGCGTGCGGAACGTGAGGATCGACAGCACCGGCCCGAAGATTTCCTCGCGGGCGACGCGGTGGCTCATCGAGACCCCCGAGAAAATCGTCGGCAGGAAATAATATCCCTTCGCCGGCAGCGCGCAGCCCGACTGGAACATCTGGGCGCCCTCGGCCACGCCGCTTTTGACGAGGGCCGTGATCTTTCCCAGCTGCTCCTTCGAGTTGATCGCGCCGACGTCCGTGTTCTTGTCGAGCGGGTCGCCGACGCGCAGGACCTTCATCCGGGCTTTCAGCTTCGCGAGGATCCGCTCGGCCACCGGCTCGTGCACGAGCAGCCGGGAGCCGGCGCAGCAGACGTGGCCCTGGTTGAAAAAGATTCCATTGATGACGCCCTCCACCGCCTGGTCGATCGGCGCGTCGTCGAAGATGATGTTCGCCGCCTTGCCGCCCAGTTCCATGGTCATCTTCTTGTCGGAGCCCGCGAGCGAGCGCATGATGATCTTGCCGACCTCGGTCGAACCGGTGAAGGCGACCTTCGCCGGGATCGAATGCTTCATCACGGCCGCGCCCACCTCCCCGGCGCCCGTGACAAAATTCACGACGCCCGGCGGAAGATCCGCGTCCTGGATGATCTCGGCGAGTTTCAACGCCGTGATCGACGTCGTCTCCGCCGGCTTCAGCACGACGCAGTTCCCCATCGCCAGCGCCGGCGCGAGCTTCCACGCACACATCAGCAGCGGAAAATTCCAGGGGATGACCTGGCCGACCACGCCGAGCGGGGCGATGCGCCGCCCGGGTGCGACGTACTCCAGCTTGTCCGCCCAGCCGGCGTGATAGAAGAAATGCGCCGCTGCCATCGGGATGTCGAAGTCGCGCGATTCCTTGATCGGCTTGCCGCCGTCCATTGTCTCGGCGACCGCGAACTCCCGCGCGCGATCCTGCAGCAGGCGCGCGATCCGGAAGAGATACTTCGCCCGCTCGCGGCCCGGCAGGCGGCCCCAGGTGGTTTCCTGCGCGCGCCGCGCCGCGCGAAAGGCCGCGTCGACGTCCGCCGCGCCGGCCAGCGCGATGTCCGCGAGTTTTTGTTCGTTCGCGGGGTTGATCGTCGGGAAATAACGTCCGGTTCTCGGCGCCACGAACTTCCCGTTGATGAAAAGCCCGTACTCTGTCCGCAGTTTCGGATCGGCGGTCTCCGGCGCGGGATCAAATGGCCAGAGGTTGCCGAAAATCAGTTCCGGTGCGGGCCGTCCCCGCGAGCGCGCTGGACGGGTCGGGGAATTTGCGGTGAGGATTGCCATGGGAAGAGGGCTAGTAGCTTTCGGCCGCCTCGGTGAAATAATACGGCGCCTGGTAGGCGCCGGTCTTTTCCTTCTCGATCTGCCGAAGCAGGTCGTTGAGCAGTGAGCTCGCGCCAAACCGGTAGCGGCGGTTGTTCAGCCATGCGTCGCCGAGCGTTTCCTTCACCGCGACCAGGAACTGCAGCGCCTGCTTCGCGGTGCGGATCCCGCCCGCGGGCTTCATCGCGATCGCGCGCCCGGTGTTCAGGAAAAAATCGCGGATCGCCTCGAGCATCACCTGGTTGTTGCCCAGCGTGGCGTTCAGCGAGGTCTTGCCCGTGCTGGTCTTGATGAAGTCACCGTCCCGCAGCACCTCCATCGCCAGAAAGGAGGCGGCGCGGATATTGTCGTAAGTCTCGAGCTCGCTCACCTCGAGGATAACCTTGAGCGCCGCCCGGCCGCAGGCTTCGCGCACGGCCACGATCTCGTCCTGCACCTCCGAAAATTCGCCGGCCAGGAAGGCGCCGCGGTTGATCACCATGTCGATCTCGTCGGCGCCGTCGGCCACCGCCGCATGCACTTCCGAGAGCCGGGTCGAGAGCCGCGTCTGCCCCGCGGGAAACGCCGTCGCCACGGACGCGATCCGCACCTTCGCATCCGCGCCGAGCGCGCGCCGCGCGTGCTTCACCATCGCCGGATAGACGCAGACCGCCGCCACCGGCGGGATCTCCGCGTCGTCGTGCGGCCGCACCGCCTTCTGGCACAGCGAGGCGACCTTCCCCGGCGTGTCTTTTCCCTCGAGCGTGGTCAGGTCGACCATCGAGACGGCGGTCCGCAGGCCCCAGAGCTTCGACGCCTTCTTGATGCTCCGGGTGGTGAATTTGGCGGCGCGTTCCTCGATGCCGACGGCGTCGACCGGGCCGACTTGGTCGAACAGCCGTCGAAACGACGCTGACTGTCCTGCGTTCATAAGGTCGCAAACCATGCGGTCGGCCCCCGGGGAAAACAACGGAAAACTCGCCGCCGCACCGAAGCCGGAGGTTTGAACAGAAGGCAGCGAAGGTAACGAAGCGCCGTCCGTTCGCCGAGTCCAAGTTGGCAGGCAGAGTCTATCCAAATTCTTTTCTCCCTAATCTCCGCTCGTCGCTCATCCGGACATTAGCGTGGTTGAGGCAGGTTGAATTGGACGCGGCATGCAACTTGGACATCAAAGCCACGGACGGCGCTTCGTTGCCTTCGCTGCCTTCTGTTCAAATCCGCATTGCGCGCCGGCGCGGCTCGCGTTTGCTCGCGTCATGTCCGCGCCGGCCTCTTCGACCCCGTCCGCTCCGAGCGGCGACGTCGTGATCCGCACCATCGCGATGCCCGCCGACGCCAATGCCAACGGCGATATTTTCGGCGGATGGCTCGTTTCCCAGATGGACCTGGGCGGCGCCATCCTCGCGCGCGGAACCGCCCTCAGCCGCGTGACGACCGTGGCGATCGACGCGATGGCTTTCCTCCGCCCCGTGTGTGTCGGCGACACCGTGAGCTGCTACGCCAAGGTCCTCAAGATCGGACGCACGTCGCTGACGGTCTCCGTCGAGGCCTGGGTTCACCGCTTCGCGGAGAGCTCGCAAAAACAGGTCACCACCGGACACTTCACCTACGTCGCGATCGACCCCGAGGGAAAACCCCATCCGGTCAAACGCTGAATTCCCATGCGCCGACTCCTTGATCTCGCCCTCGTTTTTTTCGTCGTCCTCGCCCCGGCGGTCCGGGCCGCGATGGTCGAGGAAGACGTCCGCGCCGCCGACACCGCGCGCGTGATGGCGACGATCTCTGGCAAAACCGACCGGCTGGCGCCGCTGCTGTCCGAGGCCTTGACCTACGCGCATGCCGACGGACGCGTGCAGTCGAAGGCGGAATTTCTCAATGCGGTCAAACTGGGCCGGATCAAATACGAGGCCTACGATTACGACGACGTGAAGGTCACGCGCGTGACGGAGGACGTCGCGACGATGACCGGCAAGGCCCACCTCCGCGCCAGCGTCGGCGACGTCCGCGTCGAATTCGCGCTCAAGTTTCTTTCCGTCTGGCGCCGCGAGGACGGCGCGTGGCGGCTGTTCGCCTACCAGTCCGCCCGCCTGCCGCCGGCCGCGAAATAACCGCGCAAGGGAGGTTTCGCGCCCGCGCGCAGCCTGCGGTCAAACTCCGGGCCGGTTCCATTGAAACGCGCCAACGTCCGCAAAAACCTGCGGATTCCCCAGCACGGCGCGAACCAGGATGGCGGGGTATTCCCCGTAACCGCGCGGACCGGTGAAATCGACGCCCCCCGCCTCCAGCGGATGATAACGCTCGTGCCAGGATCCGCCGTCCTTCAGTCCCGCCTGGCAGACCTTGACGACCGATTCGCGCAGACGCGTGAATTCGCGGCGCCTCACACAGGCCTGCCATTCCAGAAACCACACCCGGCCCATCGCCGCGACATCGTAGAGCTGGCCGACCGGAATCGCGAAACCCACGTCTTCGTGCGCCGAGAAGAACTCCCACTCCCGGTAGGCGAACGGCTTTGAAACCGTCTGCGTCGGCATGTCGCCGCGCCAGAACGCGGGCTCGCTCATCAGCCGCGGCCACAACGCGTCCTGCTGCCCCGGCGTCGCCACGGCATGGGCCACGGCCGCCCAGTTGACGTCGGAGAGTCCGTGCAGGTCGATCACGCCGCGCTGCGGATGCACGTACTCGGCGAAGTGATC
>JAQGON010000094.1 GCA_028293565.1 Verrucomicrobiota bacterium
GACGAAGTGGACGCGATCGTCCTCGACGTCGATTCCTCGCAGCAGCGCATCAGCCTCGGCATGAAGCAGCTCGCGACGGATCCGTGGTCGGACATCGACTCGTTCTTCCGCATCGGCGACGTCGTGCGGGGCACCGTCACGAAGATCACGTCCTTTGGCGCCTTCGTGGAGCTGAAGGATGGGATCGACGGCCTCGTGCACATCTCGCAGATCAGCGAGGACCGCATCGAGAAGGTGAAGGACGTCCTGAAGCCCGGCCAGCAGGTGAGCGCGCGCGTGATCAAGATCGATCGCGACGAACGCCGTCTGGGCCTGAGCATCAAGGCCGCCAACTACAGCCCCGAGCAGCTGGCCGCGGAAACGACGGCCTACGAGGCGCTGAACCGCCAGAGCGGAACCGACATGATGAACCTCGGCGACATTCTCGACGAGGCGTCGAAGAAGGAATAAGCGCAGCGCGAATTCCGGCTCACTTCAAGCCGCCCGTCCCGCAGCCGCGGGTCGGGCGGCTTTTTCATGCTTTCATTCGCGGACGGCGGCGGGATTTTCACCACGAAGGTGGCACAGCGCGGGCTCGATCTTCGCGTGCTTCGTGACCTTCGTGGCGAAATCAACTCCGAGGGTCCGGTCAGTCGGGTCCAAAGCGCTGCCAACCGGAAAAAAAAGGCCGGCAATAAATTGCCGGCCTTTGCGTAATGATTGAATGGCGGCGCCTCAGTTGCGGCCGGCCGGCTTCCGGGTCTTGGCCTCGACGAATTCGCGGATGATCGCGTTGCGCTGACGAACGCGTTCGTCCTCCTCGATTTCCTCGGTGCTGCGGATGGCCTCGTGCTTGGCCATGGCGCGGCGCATCTTGGAAAGCGCGAGGTATTCGAGCTGGCGGATGCGTTCCCGCGTGACGCGGAACCGCTTGCCGACTTCCTCGAGCGTGAGCTCGTCCTTGCCGTCGAGACCGAAGCGCAGCTTGATGATCTCGGCCTCGCGCTCGTCGAGCGAGTCCACCATCGCATGGAGATCGGAGTTCCGGTTCTTGTCGCGGAGGCCGTCGTAGGGGCTGATCGCGTTGTCGTCGCCGACAATTTCGCCGAACGTCGCCGAATCGCCTTCTTCGCCGACGGGAGCGTCGAGCGAGGCCGGGCGAACGCTGACGGACTTCAGATGGGCGACCTTGCTGGTCGGGATCTGGAGTTCGATCGCCAATTCCTCATCGGTTGGCTCGCGGCCGAGCTCCTCGGTGAGCTTCATGGCGGTGCGGCGCATCTTGGAGATCTTGTCGACGAGGTGGACGGGCAGGCGGATCGTCTTGGACTGGTTGGCCAGCGCCCGTTTGATCGACTGCTTGATCCACCAGGCGGCGTAGGTGGAGAGTTTGCCGCCCTTGCGCGGATCGAAGCGTTCCACGGCTTTCACGAGGCCGATGTTGCCCTCGCTGATGAGGTCGAGGAGCGGGAGGCCAAAGTCCTTGTAGTCCATCGCGATTTTCACGACGAGACGGAGGTTGGCTGAAATCATATGATCGCGCGCGGCCTTGTCGCCGCGACGGATCCTCCTTGCGAGCTGGATCTCTTCCTGGATGGTCAGCAGCGGGGTCTTCCCGATTTCCTGGAGGTAGAGCTGAAGGTTGCTCCGTTCCCCGTGCGCGATCGGCGCCTCGGCCGCCGGTTCGGGTTTTTCGAGGAAAGAAGGCGGCGCGTCCGGCAGTTCGTTCCGCAGGGCGGAGGGAGCTTCGTCGGACTCAATCGTGGAGGAGGGGGACTTTGTTTTGACGGGCATGATGGATTGAACTCCTTGCTTTGGGTTAAAGAGGCATGAATCGCTGAATTGTTCCCGATTGGTAGCTTGGGACGTTCCATTCCTTAAACGTTGGGGGACGGGGCGTAGTTACACTTAACCCCTGCTTTGAGGCGCGATTATGACCCAACGAGCCATATAATCGCGACACAGTGGCGCAACTCTGAACAATCAGCGGGCCAATTATGCCAGCAACGAGTCGGAGATTGCTTAGAACTGCTCGGCCATCGCGACGGCCTTCAGCAAGGCGGAGGCCTTGCTGATCGTCTCCTGATATTCGCTCGAAGGAATCGAATCCGCGACGATTCCGGCGCCGGCTTGGATGTGGATCTTCCCATCCTTCAGCAGCGCGGTCCGCAGCATGATGCAGGTGTCCATGTTTCCATCGTAGCCGAAATAGCCCAGGGCCCCCGCATAAAAACCGCGCTGGGTCGGCTCATGCTCGGCGATGATCTGCATCGCCCGGATTTTGGGCGCCCCCGACACCGTGCCGGCCGGAAACGTCGCGCGCATGAGGTCGAAGGCGGATTTTTCCGGGTCAATTTTTCCCTCCACCTGCGAGACGATATGCATGACGTGCGAATACCGCTCCACCACCATGAACTCCGGGACGTGGATGGAACCAAACTGGCAGACGCGGCCGATGTCGTTGCGCGCGAGGTCGACGAGCATGAGATGCTCGGCCCTTTCCTTCGCGTCGCCGAGCAGTTCCTTTTCCAGCGCCAGATCCTCGTCGGCGGTCGCGCCGCGTTTGCGCGTGCCGGCGATCGGACGGATCTCGACGCGCCCGTCGGTCAGGCGGACGTGCACTTCCGGCGAGGCGCCGACGATCGAAAAATCGCCGGCCTCGAGGATGAACATGTAGGGCGACGGATTGACCGTCCGCAGGGCGCGATAGAGGTCCAGGGGACTGCGGCTGAAGTCACTGGTGAAGCGCTGCGACGGGACGAACTGGATGATGTCTCCGGCGCGAATGAATTCCTTGCCTTCCTCGACTACCCGCTCGAATCGCGCCGCGGTGAAATTGCCCGGTGGCACGACGATTTTCGCCGGCTCCACCAGGGGAGCGGGCGCGAGCTCCCGCGGATGTTTCAAAATCGCGAAGAGCGCGTTCAGCTCGGACACCGCGGCATCGTAGGCGGCGCCGGGATCGCCCGCGGCCGGGACGTGGGCGTTCGTGCACAGGCGGAGGGTCTGCTTCGCGCGGTCAAAAATCAGGAGCGAATCTGACAGCATGAAGTAGAGCAGGGGCATCTTCAGCTCGTCGGCCTTGGCCACGGGCACGGTCAGCTCGATGCGCGTGACATACTCATAGCCCACGAATCCCACCGCGCCTCCCGTGAATCGCGGCAGGCCCGGCAGCTGGACCGGCTTGTAACCAATCATTTCCGCCTCGATCAATGTGAGCGGGTCCGGCGGCGTGGGAATTTTCCTCGCCGGTTTTCCCGGTTCCCGGATCTCCGTGGTGGCCGGCCCGCAGACAAAGACCTTTCGCGGACGGCAGCCGATGAAGCTGTAGCGCGAAAGCCGTTCGCCGCCCTCCACCGATTCCAGCAGGTAAGACGGCCCCGACTCCTTCAACTTGGCGTACGCGGAGACCGGCGTCTCAAAGTCGGCCATCAGGTCGGCATAGACCGGGATGACATTTCCCTGGGCCGCCAGGTGGATGAAAGCGTCGCGGGTCGGATGGATGTTCATGGGCGCCAGGGGCCGTAGTAGATAGCCGCTCCAAGTGCGTAGGGAACACAAAAGGAACGACTCCCACCTCCCGCTTCGCAGTGGCGATCAGCGATCGAATGACTCCGCTGAGATTATGGTGGAACGCATCGCCCCTGGTGCGATGCGCTCCGCCCCGTAGCAGCCGACGTCAGGCGGCTGACTTTATGGCGCTGGCTCAGCCGAACACGGACACAGCCTCCTGACGTCGGCTGCTACGGGAACAATCCGGCTTCGCCTCACTCTACCGTGACCGACTTGGCGAGGTTGCGCGGTTTGTCGACGTCGCAGCCCCGCTCCACGGCGATGTAATAGCTCAGCAGCTGGATCGGAATCGCGGCGACGATCGGCAGGACCGCCTCGTGGCATTCGGGGATTTCAATGACGTCGTCGGCGACGCCCTTGGGCAGGTCGCTGCCCTCCGTGGTGATCGCGATGATCGGACCCTTGCGGGCCTTGATCTCCTGCATCGAGGAGACGATCTTGCTGAAAATCTCGCCCTTCGGCGCGAAGAACACGCTCGGGCATTTCTCGCTCACGAGGGCGATGGGCCCGTGCTTCATCTCTGCCGCCGGATAACCCTCGGCATGGATGTACGAAATTTCCTTGAGCTTCAGGGCGCCCTCGAGGGCCAGCGGAAAAAGCGACAGGCGTCCGAGAAACAGCATGTCGTTATACCCGGCGTATTTTTTCGCGATGACCTTGATCTTCGCCGCCTGCTTGAGCGTCTTGCGGACCAGATCGGGCGCGCCCTTGAGCGCGTTCACGTATCCGACGCCGTCGCTGAAGCTCATGTCCCGCATCCGCGCGACGTAGAGCGCGATCATTGCGCCGATCAGGAGCTGCGACGTGAACGCCTTGGTGGAGGCGACGCCCACCTCGGGACCGACGTGCTGGTAGATGCCGCCGTCGGCCTCGCGCGCGATGCTGGAGCCGACGACGTTGTTCACGGCCATGACGCGATAGCCCTTGCGCTTCGCCTCGCGCAACGCCGCGAGCGTGTCGATCGTCTCGCCGGACTGGCTCATGACGAAGAAGAGCGTGCGGGCGTCGAGCGGCGAGTTCCGGTAGCGGAATTCGGAGGCGTAATCGACCTCCACCGGGATGCGCGCGAACCGCTCGATGAGATGCTCGGTCACGAGGCACGCATGCCACGCCGTGCCGCAGGCGCAGAACATGAAGCGCTCCATCTCGCGGAATTCGCTCGCCGTGATGTTGAGGCCGCCGAACTGCGCCGTGCTGCCATCGGCGGAAAAACGGCCGCGCATCGCGTTTTCGAGCGCGGTCGGCTGCTCGAAAATCTCCTTCTCCATGAAATGCGTGTGCTTGCCCAGCTCGGAGTCGGCGATCGACCACGTGATCTTGTCGACCACGGGGGAGACGTCGGCCTGGTCCAGCGTCGAGATCGAGAAATTCTTCGGCGTAAGGTGGACGATCTCGCCGTCCTTGAGATAGACCACGTTCTGCGTGCGGCTGACGAGGGCGGAGGCGTCCGATGCGAGGATGTACTCGTTGTCGCCGACGCCCAGGATCAAGGGCGAGGCCTTGCGGGCGCCGACGATTTCGCCCGGGAAGTCGACGCAGAGGACGGCGATGCCGTACGTGCCCTCGACGTGGCGGAGCGTCTTGCGGACGCTCTCGACAAAGCGGCTGTGTCCCTTGGTCCTGGCCGGTTCCTTGGCGTAGTGGTAGGCGATCAGATTGCAGAGGACCTCGGTGTCGGTCTCGGACTGGAACGTGTAGCCCTTGCCGGAGAGGAAGGTTTTGATCTGGGCGTAATTCTCGATGACGCCGTTGTGGATCAGGGCGAATTTTTCGTCGCTGCTGACGTGCGGGTGGGCGTTCTCGTCCGTGACGCCGCCGTGCGTGGCCCAGCGCGTGTGGCCGATTCCGGTCGTGCCGGCCAGCCGGTGCTTCGCGACCGCCTTCGCCAGGTTGTCGACGCGTCCGGCCTTCTTCACGAGGTCGAGTTTGCGGCCTTTCTCCACGCAGACTCCGGCGGAGTCGTAGCCGCGGTATTCGAGGCGTTTCAGGCCCTCGAGAATAATCGAGACCGCATTCTGTTTACCGACGTAGCCGACGATTCCACACATGGTGATTTAAAGTGATTTTTGCTGGCGAAATTATTCCCGCCCTCAAACGTGGAGCAAGGTTTCAGGATTCTGCCTGTCTTCCCGACCTCATGACTACACAAAAACGCGTGCTGGCCGTAATCATGGGGGGCGGCCGCGGCACCCGGCTGCATCCTTTGACGACCGAGCGCTGCAAGCCGGCGGTTCCGCTGGCGGGGAAATACCGGCTGGTGGATATCCCGATCAGCAACTGCCTGAATTCGGACATCAACCGGATTTTCCTGCTCACGCAGTTCCAGACGGCCTCGCTGCACCGGCATGTCCAAGGGACCTATCATTTCGACCCGTTCGGCAAGGGATTCGTCGACATCATGTCGGCCGAACAGACCGAGAAAGGCTCCGACTGGTATCAGGGCACCGCCGACGCGGTGCGGCGCAACCTGATCCACTTCCGTGCGTTTCCGCACGACCTGATCCTGATTCTTTCGGGCGACCAGCTCTACCGGATGGATTACCGGAAGATCATCGAACAGCACCTCGCCACGGGCGCCGACGTCACCCTGGCGACCGTGCCCTTCGCGGTTTCCAAGGTCGGGGGGCTGGGACTCGTGCAGGTGCACGACGATCTTTCGATCGAGCGCTTTGTCGAAAAGCCGAAGGATCCCGCAGTCGTCGACAGCCTGACGCTCAGCGCCGCGCTCCAAGGCCGGCTGAAGTCGCCGTCGATCGAGAAGCAGTGCCTGGCGTCGATGGGCATCTATGTGTTCAACCGCGCCGCGCTCGCGAACGCGCTCGACAACACGATGACCGACTTCGGCAAGGAAGTGATCCCCGGCCTCCTCGGGAAACAGAAGGTCTTCGCCTATATTTTCGAGGGCTACTGGGAGGACATCGGCACGGTGCGCGCGTTCTATGAGGCAAATCTCGCGCTCGCCCAGCCGCTGCCGCCATTCAACTTCTTCGAAGCCTCGGCGCCGATCTACACGCAGGACCGCTATCTTCCGGCCTCGAAGCTGAACAAATGCGCGATCGACCACGTGGTGATCGGCGACGGATCCATCCTCACGGACTCCACGATCAAGCACAGCGTGCTCGGGATCCGCTCCTATATCGGCGAGGGATCGGTCCTCGAGGACACCGTGCTGATGGGCGCCGACTATTACGAGACGGACGAGCAGCTGGCCGCGAACCTCGCGAAGGGGCGGCCCCACCTCGGGGTGGGGCGGGGCTGTCGCGTGAAAGGCGCCATCATCGACAAGAACGCGCGGATCGGCGACGGCTGCGTGCTCAACGCCGAGGGCAAGGTCGACGGCGTTTATGCGAACGGCGCGGTGATCGTCCGCGACGGCGTGCTGGTTGTCCCGAAGGGCGCCCACCTCCCGCCCGGCACCGTCGTGTAGCTCGGGCGCTCCCGCGTCACGACGCCTTCATCGCCGGCCGGCGCCCCGGCGTCGCCGCCCCGGCGGCCCGCCGGATCGGCGATCACGGCTTGAGCGGCGCGGGTTTGCGCAGGATCAGGATGAGCCCGCCGGCCACGAGAAAGATCGAATAAAAGGTTCCGCGGCTCAGCCCGAAAATGAGCGAGGCGTCCGGCTCGCGGAAAATCTCGCCGATCGCCCGGGCCACGGCGTACGCGACGAGAAATTCGCCGCAGAGATGTCCGGGCCGGCGCCGGAGCACATCGCTGCGCCAGACCCGCCATTGCATGCAGGCGAGCACAAGCGCGCCTTCGAGCAACGCCTCGTAAATCTGCGAGGGATGGCGCGGCACGAGCGGCAGGGGACTCGCGGGAAAAATCACGGCCCACGGCACTGTCGCCGGACGGCCCCAAAGTTCCCCGTTGATGAAATTCGCGAACCTTCCGAAAAGGAGGCCCGCCGGCGCCACCGACGTCACGATGTCCGCGAGGTGCAGGAACCGGATTTTTTCGCTGCGCGCGAACCACCACAGCGCGACGGCGGTGCCGGCCATGCCGCCGTGACTCGCCATCCCGCCTTCCCATACGCGGAAAAAACTGAGCGGGTCGTCGCGGAGCTGCTGGGGATGATAGAGCAGAAACGACCCCAGGCGCCCCCCGAGCATCACGCCGATCACGATATAAATCATCAGGTCGGACACACGCGCCGCCGGCACCTGCGAGCGTCCGGCGCGCGCGTAGCGCACCAGGAGCCATCCCGCGGTGACGAATCCCAGCAGGTACGCGAGCCCGTAGTAGCGAATGCCGAAGTTGCCCCAGTGCGGTCCGAGAAACGGGCCCCAGTCGTGTACCCAGTAGGCGAGGGGCATGGAGGTCGTCGGCACGGTTCAGCTCTTCGGTGAAAACGGCGCCCGGCTCAGGCCGTCGCTGCGCCGCGCCTTCGTGGCCTTCTGCTGCTGGGTGCGCGCGAGCTCGCGCATGTCCACCGCGACGTCGTCCTTCTCGAAAATCTCCCCGCCG
>JAQGON010000138.1 GCA_028293565.1 Verrucomicrobiota bacterium
GACGAAGCCCCAACATCCAAGGATTAAGACAGCGGAAGGGATGGTAGCACGGGTCTCCGACCCGTGAAGCTGGACTCGAGCTCAACGGGTGTGCCCGACGTTCTCCGTTGGCAGAGTCCGCCCACACGGGTCGGAGACCCGTGCCACGCGCGCTCAGAGCAGCCGATGCTCGCGGGCGCAGCGTAGGGCTGCGCCGCCGTTATCGAAGCTATTGCCTAAGGACGAAGCCCCAACATCCAAGGATTAAGACAGCGGAAGGGATGGTAGCACGGGTCTCCGACCCGTGAAGCTGGACTCGAGCTCAACGGGTGTGCTCGACGTTCCCCGTTGGCCGAGTCCGCCCACACGGGTCGGAGACCCGTGCCACGCGCGCTCAGAGCAGCCGATGCTCGCGGGCCCAGCGTAGGGCTGCGCCGCCGTTATCGAAGCTATTGTCTAAGGACGAAGCCCCAACATCCAAGGATTAAGACAGCGGAAGGGATGGTAGCACGGGTCTCCGACCCGTGAAGCTGGACTCGAGCTCAACGGGCGTGCTCGACGTTCCCCGTTGGCCGAGTCCGCCCACACGGGTCGGAGACCCGTGCCACGCGCGCTCAGAGCAGCCGATGCTCGCGGGCCCAGCGCACGAACTCGGTTTCGAGATGATCGAACGAATCCACGATCCAGAGCACCTCCTGGAAGTGCCAGATATCGTAGGGCTGCGCGGCGGTTTTTTCGGCGACGAAGGGACGCTTCTCCACCTTGTCCGTCAGCGAATTCAACGTTTCACCCGAGCTGGAGATGATCCCGTTGCCGTAGATGCGGAGTCCGCCGGGATTTTTCACGAGGCCGAACTCCACCGTGAACCAATAGATCCGCGTCAGGCCTTCCTCCACTGCGGGGTCCTTGCACGCCAGCGCCGCCTGTCCGATCTTCTGGTAAAAGTCCGCAAAGCGCGGGTGCATGATCATCGGCGTGTGGCCGAAGATGTCGTGGAAACAGTCAGGCGCCGGCGTGTAGTCGAGCTCGTGCTCGCCGCGGATGTAATCCGTGCACGGGAAAATCCGGCGCGCGAGGTGGCTGAAAAAATCGTGGGCGTCGAGCAGGCCGGGCGTCCGCGCGATCTGCCAGCCGGTCGAGCGCTGCAGCTGACGCGAGACGTCCCGCAGCGCCGGAACCTTCTCCCGGTCGAGGCCGAGGGCGGCGAGCCCCGTCAGGAATTCATCCGCCGCTCGCCCCGGCAGCAGCTGCTCCATCCGCGCGCACAGCGACCGCCACACTTCATGCTCGGTGGCGGAATAGTCCGGATAAATGCATTCCTCTCCGACCGGCAGCGAGCCCGTCAGCTTGTGCGGGATGCAGCGCGGATCGTTTCCATCCGGCGCGGACGTTTCCGGGCGGGCCGGTGTGGGCGTGGAAGGCATAGGGATCCTGTTCGTGGATGGGCCTCTTCGACCGGCTCGGCGCAAACCTGTGCCGTCGGTCAGTGGAAGGAGAGGGCCGGGGTTTTTGATCCCGACAACTTATCAGGCGACGCTTCGGGTCGCTATACTCCAAAGAGCTTAATTCGTCGGTGGTGTCTTTTCCGCACGCACCGCCAGGCCCGCCGCTTGGGGCGCGGCGCTACTTCGAGGGCGCGCAGAGCTGGCGGCGCACGGCCTGGAGGAGTGTTTCCACCGTGAAGGGCTTCTTCATGAATGCGCCTTGAAACACCTCGGGCAACGGACCCGGCTTCACGTTGCCGCCCGACATTCCGCTCATGGCGAGCAGGCGGACGTCCGGCTTCAACCGCCGGAGCACGGCGGCGAGCGTGGCGCCTTCCAGGCCGGGCATGTGAAGGTCGCTGATCACGAGGGCGATTTCCGCGATGCGCGGCGCGAACGTCGCCACCGCGTCGGTCCCGTTGCTGGCGGCGAGCACGCGATAGCCGTTCCGCACCAGGGTGTCCGTGATCACTTCGCGGATGTCCGCCTCGTCGTCGACGATCAGGATCAGTTCGTTGTCGCCGCCCGAAAGGGAGAAGGGCGCCGCCGTCGGCGGCTTGGCCGGGCCGTCGGCGGCCGGAAGGTAGATCACAAAGGTCGTGCCGCGACCGACGGCGGTCTCGACGCCGATCGCGCCGCGGTGGTTTTCGATGATGCCCCTGACGGTGGAAAGACCCAGGCCCGTGCCGCGGTCGGCGTCCTTGGTCGTGAAGAACGGCTCCCAAATCCGATCGAGCACGGAGGCCGGAATGCCGCCGCCGGTGTCGCTGATCTCGAGCAGCACATACGAGCCGGGCGCGACGCCCTTGATCTTCGCCGGATGCTCGGCGTTCACGAGTGCGTTCCGTCCGCGCAGGCGGAGCGTGCCGCCCTTGGGCATCGCGTCGCGGGCGTTGACGGACAGGTTCAGGAGCACCTGGTGCAGGTGGGTCGGATGCGCGTGAACGGTCCAGAGGTCCGCCGGAAAATCCTGCTCCAGGACGATGGATTTCGGAAACGTGTGCGCGACGACCGTGGCGAGGTCGCGCGCGATGGCCTGGATCTGGACCGGCCGGAGCTGGCCGCCGACCCCTTGGGCGAATCCGAGGATCTGGCGCACGAGCGCCGCTCCGCGCTCCGCGCTTTTTTCCATCGTGGCGAGCAGCTTGACGTCCGCCGGGTTCGTCGTGCGCTCGCGAAGCATCGGCGCGCCCATCAGGATCGGCGCGAGCACGTTGTTGAGGTCGTGCGCGATCCCGGCGGCGAGCAGGCCGATGCTTTCCATGCGCTGCGATCGGAGGAAACGGTCCTCGAGCCGCTTTTTCTCGGTGATGTCCGTGGCGATGCTCAACCGCGCCTTCGGCCGGCCGGCGTCGTCGCGGACCAGCATCGCCCGGACGTCGACGACCACGGGCCGTCCGTCAGGACGATTCACGTTGAACTCCCCGTTCCATTCCCCGCCCTTGTCGACGGCGAGACGCGCCGCGTTCAAGGTGGCGCGGTCCTGCTCGCCGAAGACGGCGTCGACGGTGCGCCCCAGGACCTGGGAGGAGGACAGGCCGAAGATCTGCTCGGCGCCCTGGTTCCAGAAGGTGATCGCGCCCTCGAGCGTGCTGACCATGATGCCATCGCGGGCCTGGTTGAGGATCTCGGCCTGGTCGCGGATCTGCTGCTCGGCCGCCTTGCGGGCGGTGACGTCGCGCATGATGCCGAGCAGGCGCCGGTCCGGGAGGATCTTGGTGCTCGTTTCCCCGATCAGCGGCACCCCGTCGGCGCGGATGAACCGGTATTCGTTCACATTCGCTCCCGTGGCGGAGAGCTGCTCCATCCCGGCGCGCAGCTTCGGGCGGTCCTCAGCGGCGATGAATTCGCCGAAGTTTTTTCCGAGAAGGTCTTCGCGGGAAAGACCCAGCATCTCGCAGGCGCGGGGGTTGACCTCGAGGAGCGTGCCGTCCGCGGCGGTGATGCAGATGCCGTCGTTCGCCCGTTCGAACAGGGTGCGGTAATTTTCCTCGCTGACCCGGAGCGCGGCGGCGGCCTGCTGGTGGCAGATGCAGATGCTCACGAGGTGGGTCGCCGCATCGATCAGCTGCCGCTCGAATTCGGAGGGCGCGCCCGGCGTGGCGCGGTAGATGGCGAAGGTCGCGATGATGCGCCGGTTCGCGTCGAACACGGGCGACGACCAGCTGGCCCGCAGGCCGTGCTTGAGCGCGGCCGCGCGGTCGTCCGCCCAGAGCGGATCGGTCGCGACGTCCTCGACGATCACGGTTTGCCGCCGGTGAACCGACGTGCCGCACGAGCCGGCGGCGGGTCCGATCACGCCGCGCCCGACGGTGGCGTTGAATTCCGCGGGAAGGCTCGGCGCCGCGCCGGTGATGAAATGCTTTCCGTCGGGGTGCAGCAGGAGGACGGAGCAGAGCAGCCCCGGGGACTGGGCCTCGATCAGGCGCACGAGCGCGTTGAGGATGTCCGGCACGGGCTCGTGGGCGGCGATCATCTCGAGCAGCTGGCGCTCGCCGTAGACGAGGGCCTCGGCCCGTTTGCGCGCGGTGATGTCCTGCATCGAGCCGAGCATGCGGTGGGCGCGGCGGTTGGGGTCGCGGAGAATATAGCTGCGGTCAAACACCTCCGCGTACGTCCCGTCGGCGCGACGGAAGCGGTATTCCGAGGACCAGGTCTGGAGTCCCTGTTCGATGGCGTGGTGGACCGAGGTCTTCACGCGGCCCAGATCGTCGGGGTGGATCCGGTTCGTCCACGAGCGGATGTCCGATTCGATTTCCGCGCGGCGGAAACCGAAGAGCGTTTCGAACGCCTCGTTCCACCACAGCTGGTCGGTGGCGAGGTTCCAGTCCCAGATGGCGTCGTTCGTGGCGCGCGCGACGAGGGCGAGCCGCTCCTCGCTCTCGCGCTGGCGGAGCTCGGCGGTCCGGCGGCGGCGGCGTTCGACGCCCTCGCGGAGCGCGCGTTCGACCGCGGGAATGAGCCGCTCGATCCGGTCCTTGAGCACGTAGTCCAGGGCCCCGTGCTGGAGGCTTTCGATCGCCGTCTCCTCTCCCAGCGTGCCCGACACGAAGATGAAGGGCGTGTCCGGGCGGCGCGTCCGCGCGAGCTCGAGCGCATTGAGCCCGCCGAATCCGGGCACGGTGAAATCGGCGAGGATGACATCGTGCCCGCCGCGGTCGAGGGCCGAGGCGTAATCGGCCTCGCCCATCACGACCTCGATCGTGCAGTCGGGCCACGCGGCGGCGAGCCGGGCGCCCACCAGTTCCGCGTCGGCCAGGTGATCCTCAAGATGGAGGATGTTCATGAGAGACGCGGCCGCGCCGGATCACGGCGCGGCGGGCGGCGACGACGCCGGGTCGGCGAGGACGATGTCGATCGCCTCCCTCAGCTGCTGCAGGGTGAACGGCTTTGTCAGCGTGCAGGCCGCGCCGAGGCGGCGGGTGAGATCGAGGTAAAGCGGCGATCCGTCCAGCCCGCCCGACATCGCGATGATCCGGAGCGCGGGATATTCGCGGTGCAGGATCTTGATCGTCTCCATCCCCTCCTGCTCCGGCATCACGAGGTCCGTGATCACGAGGTCCACGGGCTCGCTGCGAAAGAGCTCGACGCCCTTGCGGCCGTTGTTGGTCTGCCGCACCTGGTGGCCGGCATGCGTCAGGCTTTTCACGATGATGCCCCGGAGGGTGTCATCGTCGTCAATGATGAGGATGCGGGCCATGGGTCGGGCGGCGGACGGCGCAGGAATCAGCTTCTCGCGATTTTTTCCGGGGGAAGTTCGTTGAGCAGCGCCCAGAAGCACCCGAGCTTGGCCACTGCCGCCGTGAATTCCTCGAAGTCGACGGGCTTGACCACGTAGGCGTTGACCCCGAGCTCATAACTCTTGAGGACGTCGCTCTCCTCGCGGGACGACGTCAGCACCACGACGGGGATTTCCTTCAGGCTGGGGGTGGAGCGGATCTGGCGCAGCACCTCCCGGCCGTCGACCTTCGGCATCTTCAGGTCCAGGAGAATCACGGCCGGCTGGCTGGAGGTGCGCCCCGCAAAAATCCCGCGGCGGTGCAGGCAGTCCAGCGCCTCGGCGCCGTCGCGGGCGACGATGATCTCGTTGACGATCCGCGCCTCCTTGAGCGCGGTGACGACGAGTTCGACGTCATTGGGATTGTCTTCGGCGAGGAGGATGGGACGCAGCGAGGGCATGAAGATCAGGCGGGAGCCGTTGAGAATGAGACGACCGGAAGCGAAAAGTAAAACACCGAACCGGCGCCAAGCGAGCCCTCGGCCCAGGTCCGGCCGCCATGACGGGTGACGATGCGGCGGACATTGGCGAGCCCGATTCCCGTGCCCTCGAACTCCGCCTCCGTGTGCAGCCGCTGGAACACCCCGAAAAGCTTGTCGACATAAAGCATGTCGAAGCCCGCTCCGTTGTCGCGGACGAAGAATGCCTGTTCCTGGGGCGTCAGCCCGGGCTGGGTTCCGATCTCGATCCGCGGGCGCTCGACCTTGCCGCTGTACTTGACGGCGTTCTCGATGAAATTGAACCAAACCTGGCGGAGCATCGCGGGATCGGCGTTGACGGCGGGGAGCGGCGCGATCCGCCATTCGATCGTCCGCTCCGGACGGTCGAAGCGACCCTCGCGGATCACCTCGGCGACGAGGGCGTTCTGGTCGACGGTGGTCCGGCGCATCTCGGCCCGGCCGACGCGCGAGAAGGCGAGGAGATCGTCGATCAGCCGCCCCATCTTGCGCGCCGCCTCCGCGATCACCTCGACGTAGCGGCGCCCTTTCTCGTCCAGCGTGGCGCCCGCCTGCTTGGCCAGCAGACCGGCGAATCCGTGAATGTGCCGGAGCGGCGCGCGCAGGTCGTGGGAGACCGAGTACGAGAAGGCCTCTAGCTCGGCGTTGACCGCATGGAGCTGCTGGTTGGCCGCCTGCACGTGCTGCGCGCTGTTGTAGATCTCGGCCTCCTCGAGATCGACGCGGTTTTTTTCCTCCGTCGCGGCCCCGACGACGTTTTTTTTCAGGACGAAGTCGGTCACATCCTCGACCCGGTGGATGATGTATTCGATGTGTCCGTCGACCCCGAGCACCGGCGAGTTGATCGGGCTCCAGTAGCGCTCCTCGAAGACGCCGTCGGGCCGCATGATGTCGTACTTCTGGATCGCCATCGTGTCCGTCGTCCGCAGCTCGCGCACCCGCTGCAGCGAGGCCCGGAGGTTCGCCGCCCCGGTGGCGCCGGGATCGGCGGGGTTTTCGGGAAACACCTCGAAGAGATCCCGGCCCATGATGCCTTCGCGCGTCTTCATCGCCGACTTGAGGTAAGCGTCGCTGACCGCCACGACTTTCAGGTCGGGGGTGAGCACCAGATAAAGTCCCGGGAGCGATTCGAACAGGGACCGGAACTGGAGGTGGATCTGTTCGATGCGCTTCCGGTCCGTGATGTCGCGGGCGGTGGCGAAGACCTGGCGGTTGAGTGGGATCGCCCGCGCGTTCCATTCGAGCCAGCGATAGGAGCCGTCCTTGCAGCGGTACCGGTTCTCGAACGACATCGATTCGACCCCCTCCCTTTGCTGCGCCGCCTCGGAACGGGTGCGCTCGGCATCGTCGGGATGGAGAAACTCGGCATACGGGCGCGACATCAGCTCCTCGGCGGTGAATCCCAGGACCTCGGTCCACGCCGGGTTCAAGCGCGTGAAATAGCCGTCGTAATTCGCGATGCAGAGCAGGTCGTGCGTCAGCGTGAAAAACCGGTCGAGCTCCTCCTCGGCCTTTTTTCGCGCCCCGAGGTCGCGCAGCGCGAGGAACAGCCCGAAGCCCGCCAGGAACGCGGTCAGCCCGCTGCTGGCGATCGTCAGGGTGAGGAGGGCACTCCCAGCCGAGCGGGTTTCGCGGGTGCGCTCGGCCAGGTGATCGCGCTCGAGGAATTCCGCGGACTGGACAAGCTCCCTCATCTGATCGACCAGCCGGCGCCCCT
>JAQGON010000141.1 GCA_028293565.1 Verrucomicrobiota bacterium
GCCTCGAGCGTCAACCGGTCGAGCTCCACCGCGCGGACGATGCGCTCCTCGGTCTGCGTGTTGTCTTTCGTGTGCGGCCGAAACGTCTTGTCGTGCTTGTTCTGCCGGGTCGTGGAGGTGAGCAGCACGCGGTCGCCCACGCGCCAGCCGCTGACCTTTTCCGCGAGCGGAATGACCGTGTCCTCAGCATGAACCGTGGCGCCGAGCTTCACCCAGGTGTGATTCAATTCCGCGCCGTGAAACTCCATCCGTCCGCCACAGCAGACGAGCGCCGGACAGGATTCCGGGTCCATGCCCTCGAAGTAGACCAGCCGAATCCGCGCGGTGAAGCCCGCCGGGATCGGCTCGCCCGCGGTCCCGACCTCCAGCGCCGCCTTGGGCTGGAGCGGCTCGGGGTCGGGAAGGTGCGCGTCGCAATTGAAGCCATCCTCGCTCGTATCGTCGCCCGCCTGGATTTTCAGCAACCCGACCTCCAGCCGCGTATTCCGATCCCGCGCGAAGCGCAGCGTGCCGGCGACAAACACCGCGCGCATCGCCTCAGCCGAGTCGCGGTCGTAGAGCACGGTGTGGCCGGCGCGAATCTGCACGCTCGCGCCCGCTGGCGGCACTTGGCCGGTGCTCCACGTCGCGGCCTCCGACCACGGCCCGCTGCGGATCGAGCGGACGATCTTGTCGTTGGTTGGCGCGGGTTCAGGCGCGGCGTGGATGAGGCTTGCCGCGAGTAGCACGACCGCGCAGATGAGAAGTCGGGGGTTCATCTCGATGGGGGTACATCGACGGTGCGAGCGTCGGCCGGGATCGTCAAGCCGGGTGATTCCTTCCGAATTCTTTTTGGTGGCCAACCCCGTCAGGGACTTTAGCCTCAACCGCCGCGCCCCAAGGTCCAGCCGCCCCCATGAGACTCAGCCGCCGCCGCTTCACGGTGCTCTTCTCCAGCGCGCTTCCGCTCGGTCTATAGGCGCAAGCGACGACGCCTCCCGCCGCCGGCCGCAAACTCGATCTGCGAATCGGCGACGGCTTCGGAGCGCGCGAAGCGGATATCCGCGCAGTCCTGCTCTCGGCGGGCCAGGCGATCTGGCAGCACTGCCCCAACACGGAATGGCGCGAGCCGGGGTTCTTCATCTACCACTCGAACGATTTCCCGGTCACCGCGTACCAGCATCGCGCCGATGGCCGGGTGGCGATCGGCTTGACCACGACGGGCAACCATTGGTCCCAGTTCGCTTACCAATTCGCGCACGAGTTTTGCCATGCGCTCGCTGGCCACACCAACGACTTCACGCAGCTCTGGACGCGCGGCCGCAAGGCGAACCTGTGGCTGGAGGAATCCTTCTGCGAAACCGCTTCGCTCTTTTCCATGCGGGCCATGGCCGAGCGCTGGAAAACCGCGCCGCCGTATCGCAACTGGAAGGCGTACGCCGACGAGCTCGCCAAATACGCGCGCGACCGCTCCGAAGCCGCGGCGATTACGCTGCCCTCCGGCGCGCCGTTCCTGGATTGGTTCCGCCAAAACGAAGCCTCCATGCGCGAGAAGGCCACGCTCCGCGAGAAGAACAACGTGGTCGCCGGCCAGTTGCTCCCGCTCTTCGAGGCGCAGCCGACGGGCTGGGAGGCGATCACGTTTCTGAACCTCGGCCGGCGCGATCCCGAGGAAAGCCTCGCCACGCGCTTCGCGGAATGGAGCGCCGCCGCGCCCGCGACGCAGCTGGCCTTCATTGGCAAGGTCGCCGCGGTTTTCGGGCTGAAGTAATCAAATCACTCGCCCGTTTTTCCGCTGGACGCCTGTTCAAAAAGCCTTATGTTCTTCTGAACATGGAAGAGCTCACCGACCGTCAGCAGCAAGTGCTAGACTACATTTCGCAGTCGCAGGCGCGCACCGGCGTAATGCCGTCGACGCGTGAAATCCAGGAGTACTTCGGCTTCGCCAGCCAGACGGCCGCGATGAATCATCTCAAGGCGCTGGAGCGCAAGGGCGTCATCTCGCGGCGGGCCGGCAAGGCGCGCGCGGTCTCGGTCGTGGCGAACCTAAACCGCGAGCCGGTGGTCGATATTCCGATCTACGGCTCGATCGCCGCGGGCCTCGCGGAAAGCGACGTGGAGCAGCAGACGCTCGGCACGGTTTCCGTGGACGCCGTCACCCTCGGCATCGCGCAAAAGCGCGGTGCGTTCGCGTTGAAAGTGCGCGGCGATTCCATGATCGATGCCGACATCCAGGACGGCGACCTCGCGGTCTTTGAGAATCGCGAGCCGCGCCCGCGCGACATCGTCGCGGCACTGATCGATGGCGAGACGACGCTCAAACGGTTCATCGTCGACCACGGGCGCACCTACCTGAAAGCAGAGAACCCGCGCTTCCCCGACCTGATCCCGACCATGGATCTGCAAGTCCAGGGGGTGATGGTGGCGCTGATCCGCAAGATGCGCTAAGCCGCCCGCGGGTGCGCCGTCTCCATTCGGTCCATCTCGTCCGTTCAGCCCGTCGCGTCCGTTTCAGAGACAGTCGTACTCGGCGGCCCCAGTTTGGCTTTCCCATTTCCGGCAAATTGCGTCAGCGTGGAGCTGTGGCCGATTCCTCCTCTTTCCACTACGACGTCGTCATCGCGGGCGGAGGGTTCGCCGGGGTTTACTGCGCCCGCACGCTCGCGCGCGAATTCCGCGGCTCCGCCCAACAGCGCGTGGCGCTCATCTCCGACCAGAACTTCCTCGTCTTCCAGCCGATGCTCGCGGAGGTCGCCGGGTCGTCGCTCTCCCCGCGCCACGTCGTCAATCCGCTGCGCCGGCTTTGCCCGGAGGTCACCGTGCTGCGGGGCGCCATCGGATCGATCGACCTGCCGGGGCGCAGCTTCACCATCCAGGCCGGCGACTACACGCCCGAGCTGAAGATCGGGTTCGAGCACCTCGTGCTCGCCATGGGCAGCGTGGTCGATCTCTCCCGCGTGCCGGGCATGCCCGAGCATGCGCTGGTCATGAAAAACGTCGCCGACGCGCTGACGTTGCGGGCGGCGATCATCGACCGTTTCGAGGAGGCGAATGTCGAGCCCGACCCGAAAACGCAGGCGCGTCTGCTCACGATCGTGGTGGTCGGCGGCGGTTACTCCGGCGTCGAAACG
>JAQGON010000142.1 GCA_028293565.1 Verrucomicrobiota bacterium
CGTCGTACACGATCAAGGCAGGAGTGCGGCCCGACGAACTCATCGTGCCCATCCATCCGCAGTACACGTGTTACGCGGAGAGCCGGGATGGGATCGCGTGGACGCGCCCGAACCTCGGGCTGTTCGAGTTCAACGGGTCGAAGGAGAACAACATCGTCTGGGCCACGACGGGCTCGACCAATTTTTTCCCCTTCAAGGACGAGAATCCCGCCGCGCCCGCGGACCAGCGGTACAAGGCGGTGGGAAGCAGCAATTATGACGGCGACAAGAAGAAGCCGGTGCTCCTCGGCTTCGTCTCCGCCGACGGCAAGTCCTGGCGGGTGGCGCAGGAAAAACCGATCCTGACCGACGGCGCGTTCGATTCGCTGAACGTGGTCTTCTGGGATGCGACGAAAGGTTTGTACGTTTCGATCTATCGCGACTTCACGTTCGGGGTCCGCTCGATCAAGTACGCGACGTCGAAGGATTTCCTCAGCTGGACGCCGGGCCAGTGGGCCGACTTCGGCGACGGTCCGCCGGAGCATCTTTATACCAACGCCACGGCGCCGTATTTCCGGGCGCCCCACATCTATCTGGCGATGCCGCGCCGTTTCCTCCCGTTCAAGACCTATTTCCCCGAGATGGAAGCGGTGACTCCCGGCGTCTCGGACGCGGTGTTCATGAGCACGCGCGACGGGGTTCACTGGAACCGTTTCGAGGAGGCGTTCATTCGTCCCGGCCTCCACGAGCGCAACTGGGCGCACCGTGCCAACACCCCCTCGCGCGGGCTGCTCGAGACGGGGCCGGAGGAGATCTCCTTCTTCGTCGAGCGCGACTACACTTTTCCCAGCAACCAGATCGAGCGTTTCACGGTAAGGACCGATGGTTTCGTCTCGGCGAACGCGGGCTATCCCGGCGGGGAATTTGTCACGAAGCCGCTGATCTTCACCGGCACCGCGATGGTGCTCAATTATTCGACCTCGGGGAACGGCAGCATCCGCATTGAAGTCCAGGATGCCGAGGGACACCCCATCCCGGGATTCCTGCTTGAGGAATCGCCGCTGCTCTTCGGGGACAAGATCGCGCAGGTCGTGCCGTGGAAGCACCCGAAGGGGCGCACGGACAGCTCGCCCTTTGCCCGGCTCGCCGGCAAGCCGGTGCGGTTCCGCTTCGTGATGCGCGACGCCGACATCTATTCGGTGCAGTTCAAGTGACGCGGCGCCCCTCGCGCGCCGACGTTTTCTCCAGGCCAGGGACTCTGGCGGCGGTTCCGCCGTGAACCGCCGCAGATTCCGGCAGAGTTGGGCAGGGGATGGCTATTGACATCGATTCTTTTCCATACACTTGTATACTTTTTTAGAGCGACTCGGTTTGCCACGACCCTTTCAAAATTCCGCGGTGAGATTTCCGGCTCAAAGGATTGCAGTGGACGGCCTGATTATCATGCAAGCTGCTTTTTGTGAATGTGTTGTGCGGATCGTGTTCATCCGGAAGGCAGACTTCCTTCCATGAAATTCAACGAGATCGCCGCGATCGGCCCTCACACGCACCGCCGCCCTCTCGTTTTCCCCTCTTCATGAGCAAGCCCATCAAACCGCTGAGTCGCAAAACCCTTCGGGGCGCCTGGAGCGCCCTGATCCTGCCGTGGACCGACCGCGACGAACTCGATGCGCGGCGCTTCGCCCAGGAGGTTCGCGCCTATGGCGGCACGGGAGTCTCGGGCGTGTACACCGGCGGAACGACCGGGGAATTTTATGCGCAGGACGATGCGACGTTCGAGCGCGTCACCCATATCGTCTGCGAGGAGGCGCACGACGTGGGGCTGCCGGTGCAGATCGGGGTTTCGGCGCTAAGCACGCGGACGACGCGGCTCCGCATGCGGGTTGGAAAAAAGGCCGGTGCCGATGCCTTTCAGGTGGCGCTGCCGTTCTGGCTCGAGCTGAAGGACGACGAGGTCAAGCGGTACGTCACCGAGATAGCGGCGGAAGCCGGCAAGACCCCGATCATCCTGTATCTGACGGGACGGTCGAAGCGGAAGATTGCGCCCGCGCTGCTCGGCGAAATCGCCGCGGAGGTGCCGACGTTCATCGGGACGAAGGACACGGGACTTGACGTGAAAGGCCTGAAGGCGGTGCTCAAGGAGGCCCCGGACATCGCGGTGTTTGGCGGCGAGGATTTCTTCGAAAAAATTCCGGCCGGCGGAAAAGGCGGCTACTGCTCGATCACCGGTTTCAACGCCGTGAAGGTGGTCCAGCTCTACGACCTCTGCGCGGCGGGCAAGTTGAAGGAGGCGAAGCCCCTCGCCGAGGCGTTTCACCGGTATCTGTACGAGGCGCTGATACCGCTGGTGAAAGAGGAGGGGCTCTGGGATTCGGCCATCGACCGGATCCAGCGCGTGGCGGGGGGAGGCGTGGTCGGCGTGCGCTGCCAGTCCCCCTATCGCAGCGGCACTCCGCAGCATGTCGCGCGCTTGATCGCGTGGTGCCGGAAAAACACCCCCGAGTTGCTGCCGGCCCATCTCGCCTGAGCGCACCCCGCATCTTCCCGACGCGGTTGAAACGCGAAGGCCCGCAGGAAAACATTCTCCCCAGAACTCCCAATATGAAATCCTCCCACGTTTTGTTCGGCGTCGCTGCGATGATGGCGCCGCTTTTTTCCCACCCCGCCGCCGCGGAGTCGCGGTCCGCGGACCCGGCTGACCGCGGGTTTTATTTTCCCACGACCGGAGTACACGTCGCCGGACAGGCGGTGCTGCTGGCAATCGACGATTATCTCCTGCCGCTGCGGGAAAATGTGGGCGGCTACCTGTCCACGCCGAAATACCGCGCGCAGCCGGTGGTCACCGGGAGCAAGGAGAACCCGCTCGCGCCCGACCAGGTGGCGTCGCAGTTCTACGGCTCGGTGGTGCACGACGGCGGGAAATACCGCATGTGGTACTACGCGATCGCGCTGAAGGAGCCGGGCGATGCGTATCGTCCCGACGTGAAAGCCCTGCTGCAGGGCCCGGTGTGCTACGCCGAAAGCGACGACGGGATCGCGTGGACGAAGCCCAATCTCGGGCAGGTTTCGGTGCGGGGGAGCACGAGCAACAACGCGATCGCCCTGCCGGACGCGCTGATCGAGGGCGTGCATGTCATCAAGGATGAATCCGACCCGGATCCCCAGCGGCGCTTCAAGATGGTCTACAATCCGCACAACGGAAAAACCTGGGTGATCCGCACGGCGACCAGCGCGGACGGCCTGCATTGGAAGGCGGCGGAGAAATTCGGCATCGACCAGTTCCTCGAGACCGCGTCGTTCTACCGGTTCAACGACCTGTACGTCGTCAACGGCCAGCGTCTCACCTACAGCGACGGCGGGCATCCGAGCGGGCGCCAGGGCCGCGCCGTGCTCTCGCCGGATTTCAACCGCTGGCTCGCGGGCGACACCGAAGCCTTCCTGCTCCCGGAGCCGGCTGATCCCGCGGCGCGCGGCGCGCACATGCCCTATGACCAGGTCCATCTCGGCGTCGGCGCGGCGAGCTTCGGCAACGTCGCCGTCGGATTTTACGGGCTCTGGCACAACGTTCCCGGCGACGAGGATTCGCAGAAACGCTGGGGCTGGTTCGGGTACGGCAAGATTTCCTGCGATCTCGGTCTCGTGATCAGCAACGACGGGCTCCATTTCCGCGAGCCGGTGAAGGGCCGGGCCTACATCTCCCGCATGGACACGCCGGCGACGCCGGTCCCGGGAAAGAATTATCCCACGATCCTGACGCAGTCCGGCAACGGCATCCTCAACGTCGGCGACGAGACGCGGATTTATTTCGGTCGCTGGCTCAACGCCGACTACGGCATGGGCTACAACGGCGAGGTCGCGCTGGCGGTGCTCCCCCGCGACCGGTGGGGCTCGGTCGGGCTGTATCCTCCGCCGGAAGGCGCGATCCATTACGAGTATCAACCGCATGGGTCCGTCTGGTCCGCGCCGGTGCGCCTGCCGGCCGGGGGCTGCCGGGTCGTGCTCAACGCCGACCACACCCGCCGCATGAGCGTGGAGGTTTCCGACGCGAACTTCGGGCTCCTGGAAAAATTCTCCGGCGGACAGGGCGGAAAGACGTCGAGCGAAAGCGGCCTCGATTGCGCCGTGGCATGGCCCGGCGGCGACCTGTCCGCGCTCGGCGGCAAGACCGTCCGGTTCAAGATCAACCTCGAGAAGGACGACGCCGGCGATGCGCGGCTCTTCGCGATCTACCTGCGGGCGAACTGACCGCGAACCCGTACCATGCGCGCCGTTGCCGTTGGGCTCCTCCTGACTCTGCTGACGGGCGTGGCGCGGGCCGCGCCCGCCGCGGAGTCCGATCCTTACGCCGCAGTCCTCATCGCGCCGGGCGAGCGCCAGCTCTTCCTTGACGACTTCATCATCGGCGACCTCGACCGCGTTTCGCGCGTGATCCATTCGCCGAGGAAGTACCCGGGCAATCCGGTGATCCTGCCGGACCTTCCCACGGACGGCGGCACGATCCAGCTGCGCGATGCGCCCAGCTGGGACGAGACGGAGCAGGTGTGGAAACTTTGGTATTACCGGATGGGCGAGGACGGCAACGGCGCGGGCGGACCGGGCTTCGCGCGCTCGAAGGATGGAATCCATTGGGAGAAACCGATCCTGGGACTCGTCGAGAGTCACGGGAATCGGCGCAACAATCTGGTCACGGTGAAGGATGATCCCAAGGCATTCATCCAGCACGTGATCCTCGATCCCCGCGCGGCGCCGGAGCGCCGTTACAAGGGCATGATCGGTCCGCGCGACCGGCAGCCGCTGGTTTCCGCCGACGGTCTGGTCTTCACGCGGCTCGAGGTGCCGGCGATCCCGAGCCAGGATGAGTCGCAGCTCAACTGGGACGAGGCTGCGCACCGGTATATCCTGACGGTGAAACACAACGGCCCGTTTGGCCGTTCCGTCTATCTGAGCCTGAGCCCGGACTTCGAGCACTGGACGAAACCGGTCTGGATTTATTCCGCCGACACGCAGGACCAGATCCTCAGCGAGGAATACCTTCGCGGGGTCGAAGCCAACCCGAGGATGTGGCGCCCGACGATCAACGAGCCGCGGGAGTACAACACCGAGATCTACAACATGGCGGTCTTTCGCTACGAGGGCCTCGACATCGGCCTGCCCAATTATTTCGAGTCGACCGGCCGCATTCCGCTCCCGCGCGGAAACCAGGATGGGATCAATTCCCCCAAGCTGGCCTGCAGCCGCGATCTGGTCGCCTGGACCCATGTCGGCGACCGCCGCCATTTCCTGCCTGTGTCGGAAATGGGGCCCGGCGTTTGGGACACCGGGCAGATCATGGCGTCGTCGCATCCGATCCGGCACGGCGACGAATTGTGGTTTTATTATTCGGGCCTCGATGTCCGCCACCGCCCCAATGTCCCGCGCGTGAGCGACGAATACCGCGGCGCCATCCATCTCGCAATGCTGCGCCTCGACGGCTTTGTTTCGCTGCACGCGGGCAGCGACGAAGGCTTCGTCGACACGCGCCCGGTGCGGCTCGAAGGCGGACGCCTGTTCGTCAATGCCGTCGCGAGCGGCGGCCGGATTTGCGCCGAGATCACGGACCGCGAGGGGCGGAATGTCCTGCCGGGCTGGAGCGCGGAGCAATGCACGGCGGGCACGGGGGATCATCTCCGGTTCGAGCTCGCGTGGCGGGGACACGAGCTTTCGGAACTGCGCGGCCGCGAGGTGCGGATCCGGATCAGGCTCAAGGACGCTGACCTTTATTCGTTCTGGCTCGAGCCATGAGGTTCACCGCCCGCGAGCGATCCCGGCTGGGTCACATCGGTTCTTGGATTTTGTTGATCGGACTCGCGCTGCGGGGCGCGATCGCGGCGGGTGCGCCCTCCATCGCCTCGAACGAGAGCGGGCCGTTGACGATCACGCCGTTTCAGACCGCGACGTTCGTGCAGAACGGCGAAGCGGCCCGTCTGCTGAACGACCTCGCCGAGTTTTCCACCCGGCTTCTTTATTGGGCGGATACGCCCCGCACGCCTGTGACCACGGCCAGCCGGGTGGTGAAGACGGCTTTTCTCCCGTTCATCGACGAATGGAAGGGCAACCGGAAGGGCGCCCCGCCGCTGACGGCCGACGTCGTGATCGAGCGCGTGTCCGACGGCTTCCGCTCGCTCGAAAGCCGCCGCATTGTCCGCGTGGACATTGCCGATCAAATCACGTTCGCGAAACCACAGCCCGCCGGGGTTCTCGACGGGCGGGATCTTTCGGTGCCTTTCGTCATCACCAACTCGCGGAAAAGCCCGACGACGGTCGTGCTTGCCCGCGCCGCCGGCGGCGAACCGCTGCACACGCTGGCACTGCGGCCGGGCCAGTCGCTGGGATTTTTTTCGGAGCTGCCGTGCGCTCCGTCCGACGCCTCGGTCGGCTTGATCGTCCGGGCCGGCGGCCTGACGAAGGAACTTGAAATTCCCGTCCGGCATTTCGCCGCCGGCGCGCTGGTGGTGAGCGTGCGCGACGAACGGGGCCGCGTGACGCCGGCGCGCGTTTATCTGTCGGGCGCCGATGGCCGGTCCTATGCGCCGGCGGGCGCGATCCACCGGATCGTCACCGGCGACTGCGGCCAGCCGTTCGCGGGCGACTGCTATTTTCACACCACGGGGGATTTTCGCACCGAACTGCCGGCGGGTTCGGCGACAATCGAGGTCGTGAAGGGAATGGAATATCTCCCGGTGACGAGGACGCTGGCCATCCCTGAGTCCGGCACGGCCACGTGCGAAATCCAGCTGAGCCGCGTCGCCGACCTGCCCCGCGAGGGCTGGTACTCGGGGGAGGTCCACGTGCACGGAAACCTCTTTGCCGAGCAGCGCATCGCGCCGGGCGACGTGCTCCTCGCGGCGAAGGCCGAGGATCTTCACGTCACGAATATCCTGCCGTGCAACGATCCGCGCACGACGGTGATCTCGGACCGGCAATTTTTCACCGGCGCCCCCGCGGCCGTCTCCGAAAAGGAGTACGTGGTTTATTACAATGAGGAGATGCGGAACGACATCTACGGCCACGTCGGGCTCCTGAATCTCAAGACCTTCGTCGAGCCGGCCTATTTCGGATGGGCGCATTCGCCGTTTCCGTATGACGTCCCCGGAAATTTTCCGCAGGTGGAAAAGACGCGGGCGCAGGGCGGCGTCGTGACGTATGTCCATCCCGGCCTGCCGAGCGAGTTTCCCGTCGATATTGCGCTCGGCCTGGCCGACACGATCGACGCGATGAGCCAGAACGACGAGGAGGTTACGACGCGCCTGTGGTATCGTCTGCTGAACTGCGGCTTTCGTTGTCCGATTTCGGCGGGGACCGACTCCTTCCTCAACACGCCCTGCCACCTGATTCCTGGAGCGGGGCGTCTCTTTGTTCACGTCGGCGCCGACTTCACCTACGAAAACTGGATCGAGGGCTACCGTCGCGGACGGAGTTTCGCGTCGAACGGGCCCCTGCTGCGCTTTTCGGTCAACGGGCACGAGGCCGGCGACGACATCCGCTCCGCGGCCGGTCCGGTCCCGCTCGAGATTTCAGGATCCGTGCAGTCGATCGTGCCGATGGATGCGGTGGAAATCATCATCAACGGCCAGGTCGTGAAGCGGATCGCCGCCGGGCCCGACCGGAAGTCGATCCATGTCGCGGAAAAAATCGCGGTCACCGGAAGCTCCTGGGTCGCCCTGCGCGTGCGCGGACCGGGGAACCGTCTCGTTCCGAACGACCGCGAGGTTTACGCGCACACGTCGCCGGTGTACGTGACCGTTGGCGGACGCGCGGTGGGCTTGAAGGAGGACGCGTTGTTCTTCGTCGACCAGATCGACGCGCTGATCGCGAGGATGGAGGAGCGGGGCAGGTTCGAGAACCGCGGGCAGCGCGACGAGATTGTGCGCAAATTCCGCGAGGGACAGGCGGTCTACCGGAAGATTGCGGCGTCCGCCGCTCTCGCTCCGCCCTCCGGAACGCAATGAGCGCCGCCGGGGAAAAGCTCGGCGCGATCACGCCGGAAATGAACCGGCGAAACGGGCTGATCTTCATCTGGACGCAGCTGCTGATCTACTTTTCCGCGCCGGTGCTTTACGTCGGGGTGGTCCAGGCCGCGTTCTGCGACAAGCTCGGCGCGAGCGCGACGGTGGCGAATCTCCCGAGCTCAACCTATCTGCTCGGAGCCGTTTTCCCGGTGATCTGCGCGTGGCTGTTTCCGGCCCGGCTGGAGCAGGCCGTCGCCAAATGGGCGTTCGCGATCGTCGCCGCGTCGATGCTGCTGGTCTGCGTGGCGGTTTTTTTCCCGGCGCCAAACTGGCTGAGGATCGCGGTCGTCATCGGCCAAGGCCTGATCATGGGCATCATCAACAGCATCACGAACGTCTACACGTTCAAATGCCTCGCGCGCGGGACCACCGAGTCGGGCCGTGCCCGGGCGCTGAAGTTTGCCTTCGGCTTCGGGCCGGTCGCGGCGGTCCTGGGCTCGCTTTCGGCGCAGCTGCTGCTCTCGGGAAAAATTCCCGCGATTCCCTATCCCTACAATTTCGGGATCCTCTACGTCGTCGCGCTTCCGTGCATGGCGGCGTGCGCCGTGATCTCGGGCCGCTATCGGATTGTGGACGTGCCGGACGAGCCGATGACGCGTTTCTGGACTTACCTCTGGCAGAGCGTGAAGGCGTACGTGCTGGATCCCCGGCTGATCGTCGTCTGGATCGCGTTTCTGCTGTGGTACTGTACGCTGGGCGCGATGACCAACCTCTCGCTTTACACGCGCGAGGCCGTGGGGCGCGCTCCGCTGGAATTGGCGGGCCTGATCATGGCGCTGCGCTTCGGGTTCAAGGCGGTGGCGGGCTTCGCGCTCGGCGCGGTCGCGCAGCGCTGGGGGGCGCGGATCGCGATGATGGTGACCGTGATTTTCGTCGGGAGCGCGATGGTGTGGCCGTTCTTCACCACCGGGTACGGATACCTGCTCGCCTTCGGGCTGATGGGGGCCGGCGAACTGGGCGGAGTCTATTTTGTGAATTACGTCATCGCCATTTCGCCTGCGGCCCACACGACGCGAAACATCGCGCTGCTGTCGCTCGTCAGCCCGGCGGCCAGCTTCGTCCCGGCCCTGCACGGCGGCCTCACCGACCACTTTGGTTTCAGCGCCAGCTTTACCTTCGGCGCCACCACCGCGGCGCTGGCTTTCGGGCTCCTGCTGCTCTTTCTGGGTCGCAGCATCGTCCGCGGCACGAGCTGACGGGCTTCGTCAGCGCGCCGCCGGGGAAAGGCCAAATTGTTCGAGCAGCCAGGCGGCGAGCAGCTGATGGTCATGGAGCGAGCTCCGATGGCCGACGCTCGAGTTCACGATCACCTCCACGGGGACCGCCACATCAGGCGGCTGCACTGCGGCGGTCGCCTTCACGAGCGCCCGGGTGAACGCGAGCACGCTGTCGGTGTCGATGCGCGTGTCGTTGTTTCCGATGCAGATCCAGACGGGACGTTTCGCCAGTCGCGGCGCGAGATGCGACAGCGAGAGGGAGTCGGCCAGCGCGCGGTTTTTCGTCGCCGAAAATTCCCGCAGCGCCGTCAGCTCCGCGACCGGCGCAATTCCGCCGATGAAGCGGATGCGCGGCTCGGCCGCCGCCAGCTGAAAGGCGAGAAAGCCGCCGCGGGAGGTCCCGCAGGCCGCCACGCGCGCCGGATCCGCGTAACCCTCCGCCACAAGATAATCGAGGACCGCGCGGGCCCGTTTCGCAAAGTCGCCCGCGAAATCCTCGCCGCGATCAACCCGCGCGTTCCAGCCGGCAAGTTCCGCCGGCTCGTCCGGCCGGTGATCGTCGCCGTGCGCCGGCGCGTCGAGGAGGACGCTGATGAATCCGTGCGGCTCGAGCATCCGCGCCACCTCGGTGTAGATGGGGTCGCGGCGCGCGACGTCGAGCGTCCCCTGCAGGACGAACAGCGTGGGGGCGGGATGAGCCGGCTTCGCGCCGATCACCGCGAAGCGCATGCCGTCCGGCAGGTGCATCATGGTCATTTTGACGGCATCGGCGTCGGCTGCGCGCAGGCCGGTCAAAGCCAGCATGGCCGCGCCGATCGCGAGGAGCCCGGCGGAGCAGGAAAAAAGTCGGGGAAGGGTTTTCATGGGACGAGTGGGTTCAGGGAGCCGGCGGTTTTCAGGTTGAACGAATAGACATGCTTCAAAGCAGGCTCGCGACGCAGGGCGGCGATGCTCGCCTCCGTCGCCTCCGTTTCGGTGAGGTTGAGCGATTCGAGTTTGCGCAGCGCGGACAGCGCGGAAACACCGCGGCCGGTCACGCGGGTTCGGGTCAGGTCGAGCACGCGCAAGTTGGGCCAGCCCGCGATCGTCTTCGCTCCGGCGTCGGTGACCGCGGTCCGCGCGAGCTCCGCATCCACGATCAGGTCCGCCAGCGGCGCCAGGCGCGCGAGCGCCGCGTCGTCGCAGTGCGACGGATCGGCGGCGGTCCGGAGGATCAATCCATCCGTGAAGACCTGCGAGCGCGGCGCCAGCTGGACGCCCGCCGGGTTCGAAAGCGCCGCGATCATCGCCGCGCGCGGCCGGTAGTCCGGCGCCAGCGCCACGAGACGAGGCGGGGGCGGCGAGACCGGGGCGTTGGCGATCGCTCCGACCGGCGTCGTGCCCGAGGCGCCGGCGGCGATCCAGAGCTCGATCAACTTGATGTCGACCGGCTTCAGCGGCGGCTTTCCCTCCGACGGCATGAAATGCTTGTCGTCGCGCGGCAGGGTTATCCGCGTGAAGAGCTCGCTCTGCCGAAAGTCGCCGGCGCGGACCACGGCGCCGTGCTCGCCGCCCTTGATCGCGTTCTCGTACGAATCGAGCACGAGCTCCCCTTTGCGCTGATTGGGATTGTGGCAGGTGACGCAATGGGCCTCGAAAATCGGCTGGATCCGGACCGCATAAAAACTTCCGGGAGGCGCCAGGCTCGTCGGCGCCGCGGGAATCGCGAGCGCGGCCCGCAGGCGGGCCGGCATGAACCGCGTCAGATAGGTCTGGCCGTGCGTCAACGACCCACCGAGATGGCTGGTCCAGCCCATCAGCGCCACGACCGCGACCAGGAGGGCCGCGTAGGTTTTTCGGGGACCCAGCCAGGCGCGGCAACCCAGGGCCGCGACGCAGGCCGCGGCCAGGAGCAGGCCCGCCCGGTAATGGCTGGCCACCAGCGGTCCGCCGAACCCCCCGCTCCAGGCGTGGATCCATCCGAGCGCGACGGAGGCCAGCGCGCAGATCGTCGCGAGCAGCAGCACGAACGCGGCCGTGTGGCGCAGGTGCGCGCGGGACTCCCGGCGCCCGGCGAGTTCCAGCAGCGGCACCAGGAGGATCAGCGCGATCGGAAGGTGGACGCTCAACGGGTGAAACCGCCCGAGAAACCGCGCCAGTTCCGAGTGCTCGCGGCCGTCGAAGGCCGCGAGGAAACTGAGGCCGATCAAGCCCGCGACAACGGCCGCGGCGAGAAGCCATTTTGCGCGGGCCGCCATGGTCAGCCGAGAAGGCCCTCGACCACGTTGGCGTGTTCGACGCCGGTGAGCTTCTGGTCGAGGCCCTGGAACTTGAACGTCAGATGCTCGTGATCGATGCCGAGCAGGTGGAGCAGCGTCGCGTTGAAATCGCGCACGTGCACGGGATCGCGGACGATGTTGTAACAGTAGTCGTCCGTGGCCCCGTGGGAAATGCCCGGCTTCACGCCGCCGCCGGCCATCCACGAGGTGAAGCACCGCGGGTGATGGTCGCGTCCGAAATTTTCCCGGGTCAATCCGCCCTGGCTGTACACCGTCCGGCCAAATTCGCCGCCCCAGACCACGAGCGTGGAATCCAGCAGGCCGCGGCGCTTGAGATCGGTGATCAGTGCGTAGCATCCGCGGTCCGTTGCGGCGCACATCTTCGGGGTGTTGGGCACCGCGTTGGTGTGCATGTCCCATCCGCGCTGGTAAATCTGCGTGAAGCGCACGCCGCGCTCCGCCATCCGGCGCGAGAGCAGGCAGTTGTAGGCGAACGTCCCCGGCTCCTTCGCTTCCGCCCCGTACAGGTCCCACGTCGCCGCCGGCTCGTCCTGCAGGTTGGTCAGCTCCGGCACCGCGGTCTGCATGTGAAACGCCATCTCGTACTGGCTGATCCGCGCCTGCGTCTCGGGATCGGCGGTCTCGGCGTAGGTGATCGCGTTGAGCCGGTTGACGGATTCCACCAGCTCGCGCCGGGCGTCGCGGGTCAGCCCGGCCGGATCGTTCAAGTAAAGGACCGGTTCGCCCTGCGAACGGAGCGCGACGCCCGCGAACTGGCTGGGAAGAAAACCGCTGCCCCAGAGCCGCGGCGTGATTGGAAAATTTCCCGCGCCCGGGACGAGGCGGGAATTCAGGACGACGAACGTCGGCAGGTTTTCGTTCATGCTCCCGAGGCCGTAACCCAGCCACGATCCCATCGACGGTTTCCCGACGACCATGTTGCCCGTGTTCATCTGCAGCGTGGCCGGCTCGTGGTTGATCGCGTCGGTGTTGAGCGAATGGATGATCGCGAGCTCGTCGACCACCTTGCCGGTCCACGGCAGCAGCTCGCTCACCCAGCGGCCGCATTTTCCCTGCTGCTGGAATTTCCAGGGGGAGGGCGCGACCGGAAGCCGGGACTGCGCCGCGGTCATGCTCGTCAGCACCTGCGCGCCGCGCACGGACGCCGGGATGTCCTGGTCAAAGCGGTCCGCCAGCCCCGGCTTGTAGTCCCACAGGTCCATCTGCGGGGGTCCGCCGGACATGAAGAGATAGATGCAGCGTTTCGCGGTCGGCGCGAAATGGGGAGCGCGGCGGAAATTCGCGGGGGCGCCCGCCGGCTCGGCGAGACCGGCGAGCAGCCGCTCGCCGAGCAGCGCGGAGAGCCCGGCCCAGCCCAGCACCTTTCCCGTCCGGCCGAGAAATTGCCGGCGGGTTTCGAGGCGCCGCCATTCCTCGCGCAGCTCGCGCGGGACCGGCAGGTCGTACACGGTCGGACCTTCGCCGCCGTGGTCGGGACAGGGATCGGGATCGCCGGGAGCGGGATGGGACATCGGGCGCGGGGGTTATTTGTTGAGCGTAGCGTCGAGGTTCAGCGCGGTGCTCGCGACCAGCATCCACGGCGCCAGCTCGATCGCCGGGATGGCCGCGTTCGCGGGAATCTCTCCCTGGTTGACGAGCTCGGCCGCCTCGGCGGCGCGGCCCTGGTAGAGCTCGTGAAATTTTTCGTACGCGTGCACGAGCACGCCCCGCTCCTCCGGCTGCCACGGCCGCCCGAGCAGGAGCTCACCGAGGAAGTCGAGGCGCTCGCCCGGCGTGCCGGCGCGCAGCGCCAGGCGCTCGCCGAGGTGCCGCGCGGCCTCGAGCCATTGGGGGTCGTTCATGATCACGAGGGCCTGCAGCGGGGTGTTGGCGCGCTGGCGCCGCGGGCAGGCTTCCACGCGGACGGGCTGGTCGAAAATTTCCATGTTCGGCAGCGCCGCCTGGCGCTTCCAGTAGGTGTAGAGGCTGCGGCGGTGCAGGCTCTCGCCGTGGTCCATGACGTAGTGGTCCGTCTTGAAACTTCCATCCGGTGCGTCGGGGTAGGCGAGCGCTTCCCATACGCCCGCGGGCTGGAACGGCTTGACGCTCGGGCCGCCGATCTTTTCCACGAGCAGTCCGCTCGCCGCGAGCGCGGTGTCGCGGAGCATTTCCGCATCCATCCGGAACCGCGGGCCGCGGGCGAGCAGCCGGTTGGCGGGATCGCGCTCGAGCAGCGCCGGAGTGATGTGGGCCGACTGGCGGTAGGTGGCCGAAAGCGCCAGCTGCCGGTAGAACCGCTTCACATCCCAGCCCTGCTCGCGGAAATCGACGGCGAGCCAGTCGAGCAGCGGACGGTGCAGGGGGCGGTCCCCCACGAGGCCAAAATCGCCGGCGGATTCCACCAGGCCGGCGCCGAAGAGCTCCTGCCACATCCGGTTGACGGTCACGCGCGCGGTGAGCGGATTGCCGGCGCTCACCACCCAGTCCGCGAGGCCCCGGCGGTCCTGCGGCGCATCCGCCGCCAGCTGCGGCAGAAAGTGGGGGACGCCGGCGCGCACCCGCTCGGTGCGGCGGTCATAGACGCCGCGCGCCAGAACGTTCGAGTAGGCGAGCTGCGGACGTTCCGCGCAGACGAGACAGGCGTCGCCATTGGCGCCGAGCTGCTCGAGCCGCGCCGTCCGCTCCTGGATTTCCGCCGTCAGGGTTTTCGCGCGCCCGTCGCGGTGGGTGAAATAAAAATCGGCGATCGTTTTCCGCTCGTCCGCGTTCCATTGCGACGGCGGCCGGTCCGCAATTTCGGCGGCGAGATCCTCGAACGCCAGCAGCCCCGCTTCGTCGGGCGAGAGACAGCGGGCGTAGAAACGGACATCCTGGTAGCGCGCCTCGCGGAGCGGGTTGGCGCCCGGGTGTTCGCGTCCGAGCTGGAGCGGCGCGGACGTCCGGATGTCGCCGTCGAGCGCATCTTTTGTCACCGAGACCTCCTGGGGAACGCCGTCGATGAACAGGCGCACGCCGGCGGCCTTGCCGGACCCGTCGTAGGTGGCCAGGACGTGATTCCAGCG
>JAQGON010000150.1 GCA_028293565.1 Verrucomicrobiota bacterium
GCCGATTACAAGCGAGCTCCGGCGGCTTGGCACGAATCGAGGTAACAGGAAACCCGTCAGTGCTTCGTCAACTTCAACCCATTTAAACCATGTACGCTTCAACTCAAGGTCTCGGAACTCCCGTCAAGGTCCCACGCCAGACCGCCAAGAATGTCGAAAGCCCAAGCACGTCGGCCCAGGAGGCTGTCGTCGATGCCAAGCTCGTCGAACGCTTCAACAACGGTGACGACACCGCCTTCATCGAAATCATGGAACGCTACCGCGGGAAGATCTTCACGGTCACCCTCGGCCTGCTCCGCAACCATGCCGATGCCGAGGAAATCACCCAGGACACTTTCATCCGCGCCCATCGCGGGCTGAACCGGTTTCGCGGCGACTCGTCGCTGGCGACCTGGCTCTATCGCATCGCGGTGAACCTTGCGCGCAACCGCTACTGGTATTTCTTCCGCCGCCGCCGGCAGGACTCCCTGTCCCTCGACTGCGCGCTCGGCGAGGAGAATGCCGGCACCTTCTCCGACCTGGTGGCCGACGTGGCCCAGGATCCCGCGCAGGAAGCCGCCACCGGCGAGTTCTCCAATCTCATCAACCAGTGCATGGCTCAGCTCGACGCGCGCCACCGCGAGATCCTCACGCTGCGCAACGTGCTGAACCGTTCCTACGAGGAAATCGCCGCGACGCTCGGCATCAATGTCGGCACCGTGAAGAGCCGCATTGCCCGCGCCCGCGAAAACCTCCGCAACCTTCTGGCCGAGGCCTGCCCGGAATTTTCCCCGGAGTCCGCGCCGTCGGACTGGTTTATTCCGACGCGTTCCAGCTACGGTCGCCCTGCTATCGCCGCCTGCTAATCCACGCGGGCACGACCCCGCGTTCAGCCGCCGGCTGAGAGTCCCGCCCCTCAAAAGGCGGGACTTCTGTTTCCGGAGTGGCACGGGTCTCCGACCCGTGTGACCTCCGCCCGCCCAGCGCCACTCTTCGCAGCCTTCGACTCCGCCAACCCTTCCCGCGCCTCGGAAACGGAAACCCCTGCCGCTTCCCTCAGTAGGTTTGTCATTTCCGCCCGACACCATGTGCTCCTGGTGTCATGCTTCCGGCCCCCATCACCGTCGCGCCGCGCCACGCGCGGGGTTTCATGCGCCGCGCCCTGCGGCTCGACGAATTTGTGCCCAGCATCTCGGCCGCTCTCGAGCACCACGGCTACATCCAGATCGACCCGATCAATATCTCCGGACGCATGCACGATCTCATCCTGCGCAACCGCGTCGCCGGCTATCGCGAGGGCGATTTGATGCGTCACCTGCACGGTCCCGAAACCTCGCCTCCCGGGGCCAAACGGATCGCGTTCGAGCACCACTTGCCCGAGAGCCACGTGCTGGTCGCCTTTCCCCTCGAAGCGTGGCCGCACCTGCTCACCGCGATGCAGGGCCGCACCCGGCGGGCCGGGGCATGGTCCGGACGCCTGACCCCCCGCGAGCGCGAACTGGCGCCGCACCTCATTGCCGAATTGACGGCCCGCGGTCCGCTCGGCTCCGAAGACCTGCACGACGGCCGCCGCTCGCGGCGCGTCTGGGGTTCAATGACGCTCGCGAAGTCCACGCTCCAGAAGCTGTTTTTCCACGGACGCCTGCTCATCGCGGGCCGCAGCCACAACCGCCGCCTGTACCACCTCCCGGAGCGCGTGCTTCCGGCCGGCGTCCTCAGCCTCCCCGCGGCGGCCGCGGCCGAAACCGCCCGCTGGCTGACCTTGCTCAAGCTCCGCCAGCGCCGCCTGGTGACGTTGAAGAAAACCGAGATTCCCCTCGTCGCCGATGCGATCCAGCCCGTCGCCGTCGAAAATTGCCCGACGCTGTATTGTCTCCGCGACGACGTTCCCGCCCTGCTGGCCGCAGCTGAAACGCCCACGGCCGCCGCCCGCGCCAGTGCGGCGTCGGTCAAGCTCCTCGCGCCGCTCGATCCCTTGATTTACGACCGGACCGTGACCCGACGCCTTTGGGACTACGATTACACGTGGGAAGCCTACACGCCGGCCCACAAACGGGTTCGTGGATATTACGCGCTGCCCGTGTTGTCGGGCACCGAACTCGTGGGGCACGTCGATCCCAAGGCCGACCGCGAGCGCCGCAAACTCATCGTCGTTTCACGCCGCGTCCGGCGCGGCCACCCCGTCGCCCCCGCCCTCCAGCAGCTCGCGCTCTTCCTGGGCCTGCAAGGGACGGCTGCCAACGTGAAAAGAAAACGTTGATCGACGCCTTGGCGGAGCAGCGCTCCGCGAGGCGGAAACTCATTTCCTGCGTCCGGGATATTCAAACCCCGAGCCCGGAGGATTGATGGGCACCGTCACATGCTCCCCCGCGCGGATCCGCGCCGCCCATTCGGGCCAGTGATAATCCTCATAGGGAACGAAGCGGAATGCGCTCAGGCTCGCACAGATCACCACTCCGCACGCGATCCGCACGAACCAGCGCAACGGTCCATCCCATCCGAGCACGAGCAGCCAGAGAAGAAGGACCTTCGCGCCGAAAAAATACCGGTCGCCGTTCCCCAGCCCGAACAGGACACCCGAATCCCGCCGGAATTTATAGACGATCACGCCGAGCGTCATGGCGATCGCCCCCCATAGCATGAGGCGGGTCGTCCGCGATGCGGGATCACGCATTCCCACGCCGGCCAAACCCACGGTCGCCAGAAACGCTCCCGCCGCCAGCCAGCCCGTTGCGGCCGCTTCGGCCTTCGGCGGCGGCAGCAAGAGGGAGCCCCAGGTCCGCAGCGCCACCACCCGGACCAATCCGCCGGCGGGGTCGCGGGAGGTCGACTCGGGAAGTCCCGCGTGCCGGTAGGTGAAAAACTGAAGGGAGGCGGCGCCGGCGACGACCGCCGCGAGCAGCCATGACGCGCGGCTCCGACGCAGCGCTGCCCGCAAAAGAAAGAGCGGCGCAAAGAGAATTGAAAAAACGCCCGTCAATCCGACGAAGAGCGCGATCGCGACGTCGACGATCCCGTCCACCGGCCGTTCCGGATCGCGCGCCACCAGCAGCAGGATCAAACCCATCGCCAGCACCCACTGCGCATTCGTCAACGACTGAAAAGCCTCTCCGGAATGAGGAACCAGCACCAGCGCGAGAGCGCAGAGCACGGGATGGCGCAGTTCCAACCGCGGCGAGAACAACACGAAAGTCACCCCCGCAACCATGGCGATGCTGGACCAAAAATAGACCGCGGGGATCCACCTCGGGTCGAGCGCGGAGGCGGCCGCCGCCACCAAGCGAGGCAGGAAAAGATGATAGCCGCCGTAGCTTTGCGCGATGGCCCGCGCACCCAGGACATCGGCCTGCACGAAAAAGATCGCCCCGTCCTCCGCCCAGAATTGCGGGTGCCGGAAAACCTCGGGCCGCCGGAGAAAGAGCACAGCCACGACCGCCGCAGCCGTCAAAATCGCGCGCCGCCACGGGAAAAACGGACGAGACGCGGGTGGAACGGCGGTCATGGCTCGACCGCGCCGGAGGGCGTCGACGCGGCGGGGTGCGCGGCGATTTTCGCCTGAGACGCCGGGCCGGCAAGGGGATGCGAAAAGAATCTCGGCAAACTGCCCCAAGTCTTTTTCAAGGAAGCGCCCCCGCCACAAGCACCAAGGCGTTCGCGGGAAAGGGCCCGGACTTTGGGTGTTTCCTTGCCGCGCGCGCGGCGTGAAGCTGGCCGGCGTCTTTTCCTCCGTCGTGGCCAAATTTCTGAGCAAAGCCCCAGCGTTCGCCTTCTCCTTCGCGGTGGCGGCGTTCGCCTGGCTGCGTTTTTCCGACAACACCGCCGACAACGACCTGTGGGGGCACGTGCTCTATGGGCAGCGCATGCTCGCGCTCGGGCATTTGGAAAAAGCGGACCCGTTCAGCTGGACCGCCGCCGGTGCGCCGTGGATCAACCATGAGGTGCTCGCCGAAATCGCGCTCGGCGCCGTCCACCGTGCCGCCGGCGGGAATGGACTCTGGCTCCTGGCGGTCGCCGTCGCCGGTTTGACGCTTGTCATCGCCCTCCGCGCCGGACGCCGCACCGCACCCGAAAAAGGCATCGGGCTGGTTCAGGCGGCATTGCTCGCGGCATCGACCAATGGGATCGCGATGGGGTTTTCCGTCCGTCCGCAGCTTTTCACGATGCTCGCGCTGGTCATCTGGCTCGGCCAGATGCGTGCGCTCGAGCGCGGCGCCCGATGGCCGCTCGCCGCATTGCCTCTCCTGGCCTTGAACTGGATCAACACCCACGGCGGCGTGCTGGCTGCACTCGTCCTCCTCGGGCTCGCCGCCGCGGTCACCCTGGTCGTGGCGTGGCTGCCGGGACAAGGCGCCGACAGGATTTTTCTTCGGCCGCCAAGGGGACTCGGCGCGCGGTTCGCCGCCGCGTTCGGCCTCTGTCTCGCTAGCTCGCTCGTTACGCCATGGGGTCCCGCGAGCCTTCGCTGGCTGATCGAGTCCGTCGGATTCCCGCGTCCGGAAATCACCGAGTGGCGTCCGACGCCATTCGACTTTTCCCACGCTGCGTTCTGGGTCGCGGCGGCGATCAGTCTCATCGCCTGGATTGCCAGCCGGCGGGGGCGCAGCGCGTGGGAGGCGGCGACAGTGGTCCTCCTCCTCGCCATGGCGTGGAGACATCAGCGGCACATCCCGCTCTTCCTGCTCGCCAACCTGGTCCTGACGCCGCCGCACCTGCTCGACCTCTTCCGGCGGATCGGCCCGCAAGTGTCCCGGCTGCGCTCGTCGCTGCAGAACGCCGTCGTGCGGGGCGTCGCCGTCCTCGCGTTGATCGCAGCCGGCGCGGCCGCCATGGCCGCGAGTTTTTCCCCGCCGAAGGAAAATCCGTGGACGATCGAGATCGAGCGCGACCTGTTCCCCTGCGCTGCGCTCGATTTCCTCCGCGACCATCCTCTCCCGGGAAATCTCCTCGTGTTCTTCGACTGGGGCCAGCAGGCGATGTGGGAACTGCCGCAGAATCCGGTGTCGTTCGACGGTCGTTTCGACACGGTTTACCCGCGAGCCGTGATCGAGGCGCACTGGAGATTCTATCGCGGAGAAAATCCCGACCCGTCCGTGCTCGACCTGCGGCGCGCCGACGTCGCGTTGCTGCCCTCCGCGGGCGCGGGCGGCGAACTGCTCCTGAAATCGGGCTGGACTCTGGTCTACTCGGACCCGCTCGCCTCGGTCTGGGTGCGCGCGCTGCCGGCCCATCCTTCGCTCGAAGGCCTGCCCCTGCCCATCCGCGAAAACGGCGCCGCGACCGAAGGCCGGGAGGATTTTCCCCAGGAAAGCTCGCCGCGGGCCGGTCCCGAGAATTTTTAAAGGAGGAATTCCGGGCGACCGGGGGCGATTGCTTCCGGACGACTGCCCTCCCTCGAGAGTCCTCCTGTTAATAAGTTCCAGATCAACGCCCGTTCTCGGTTAAGAAAACCCGCGGCCTCCTTTCGCAAAACCCGGGAAAAAAATCGTGTCGCGTTTTTTCCGTGCACCCGTCCCAAGGTCCCGCCTAATCAGGCCCCTTGATGTCCGTCGCCACCGATCTGACCCAGCTCCTGAAGCGCACCTTCGGCTACGACACCTTCCGGCCGCTGCAGAGCGAGATCATCGAGGCGACGCTGGCGAGCCGGGACGTCTTCGCGCTGCTGCCGACGGGAGGGGGGAAATCGCTCTGCTTCCAGCTTCCCGCGCTGGCCCGGCCGGGGCTGACGGTCGTGGTTTCGCCGCTGATCGCATTGATGAAGGACCAGGTCGATGCCCTGCAGGCGAGCGGCGTGGCCGCGACATTTCTCAACTCCTCCCTCGGCGCCGAGGAATCGCGGGCGCGCCTGCGCGGCCTCCACCGCGGCGAGTACAAGCTTCTCTATGTGGCGCCCGAGCGGCTGATGCTCGACGGCTGGGTCGAACACCTCAAGGCCTGGAACGTCGCATGCCTCGCGATCGACGAGGCGCACTGCGTGTCGGAATGGGGCCACGATTTCCGGCCGGAGTACCGGCAGCTCTCGCGTCTCCGCGCCCTGCTGCCGGAGGTGCCGATGATGGCGCTCACCGCGACGGCGACATCCCGCGTGCGCGCCGACATCGTCACGCATCTCAAGCTCCACGAGCCCGCGACCTTCGTCGCGAGCTTCAACCGTCCGAATCTCACCTATCGCGTCATTCCGAAGGACGAACCCCTCAAGCAGATCATCACCTTCGTGCGCCAGCGCGAGTCGGAGAGCGGCATCATCTACTGCGCGAGCCGCGCCGCCACGGAACGCGTCGCCGAGGCGCTCGCGGGGCGCGGATTCTCCGCGCGGCCCTACCACGCCGGCCTGACCAGCGAGGAGCGCGCCACCAACCAGGATGCATTCCTGCGCGACGACACCCGCATCATCTGCGCCACGATCGCCTTCGGCATGGGGATCAACAAGCCCAACGTCCGCTGGATCATCCACCACGACCTTCCGAAGAACATCGAGGGCTATTACCAGGAAACCGGCCGGGCCGGACGCGACGGGCTGCCCGGCGACTGCCTGCTGCTGTTCAGCGCGGGCGACATCGCGAAGCAGACCCATTTCCTCGACGAAATCACCGACGAGCAGGAACAGCAGGTCGCCCGCGCCCAGCTCCGGCAGATCGTCCACTACGCCGAGAACGCCGGCTGCCGCCGCTGCGAACTGCTCGAATACTTCGGCGAAAAATTCCCGCTGGATAACTGCGCCGCCTGCGACAACTGCCTCGAGCCGCGCGACACCTACGACGGCACGGTCGTCGCCCAGAAATTCCTCTCCTGCGTCTACCGCATCGCGCAAAACAGCCGTTTCGCGGTCGGCAGCAACCACATCATCGAGGTCCTGACCGGCGCCGACACCGACAAGGTGCGCCGCTGGGGCCATGACCGGCTCACGACCTACGGCATCGGCGCCGAGCTTTCACGGCCGCAGTGGTCGGCGGTCGGCCGCGAGCTGGTCCGCCTCGGTCATCTGGCGGTCGCCGAGGGGGAATTCGCGACGATCGAGTTGACGGCGAAGGGGCTCGACGTGCTCAAGGCCCGCACGCCGATCACGCTCACCAAGCCGATGAGCCTGCCGAAAGCGAAGCGGGCGGCCCGCCGCGAAGGCGACATCGAGTGCGACGAACTGCTCTTCGAACGGCTGCGCAGCCTGCGCAAGCGGCTCGCCGACGAGCGCAAGGTTCCCGCGTACATCGTCTTTGGAGACACGACCCTGCGCGCGATGGCGCATCATTACCCGGCCTCGCCCCAGGCGATGGAGTCGATTCCCGGGATGGGCGAGAAGAAGCACGCCGAGTTCGCCGAGGTCTTCGCGCAGGAGATCGCGCATTATCTCGCGACGAATTCCCGGCAGAATTTTGGATAGGCCGCGCCGCCGGCGGGACTTCGCGCCCTTGCGCGGTGGCGTCGAATCAACCTCCGCAAACCCTCCGCTCCCGGCCCGGGCCCCGGCCCAATTCGAAATCAGCGCAGGAAGAGCCCGTAGGCCGCGCTGCCGGTTTCCTCGGTGTACCGATAGCCGAGGGTCTTCAGGAATTGCCGGAACGTTTTCATCTCTTTTGGCGGCACCTGAAGGCCGATGAAAATCCGGCCGTAATCGGCGCCGAGGTTCCGGTAATGGAACAGGCTGATGTTCCAGTTTCGCGACATCGAGTTCAGGAACTTCATCAGCGCCCCCGACCGCTCCGGAAACTCGAAGTGGAAGACGAGTTCGTCGTGCGCCAGCGCCGAGCGCCCGCCCACCATGTGCCGCACATGCGACTTGGCCATGTCGTCGGTCGTCAGATCAAGCGCCTTGAATCCGTGCCGGCTGAAATGCGCCGCGATCCGCCGGCTCTCCGCCTGCCCCGCGATCTGGACGCCGACGAAAATGTGCGCCTGCTTCGCGTCGGCGATCCGGTAGTTGAACTCCGTGACGTTCCGGTTGCCGACGAGCGCACAGAATTTCCGCAGGCTGCCCGGGCCCTCCGGGATCGTGACGGCGAACAAACCCTCGCGGTGCTCGCCGACCTCGGCCCGCTCCGCGATGAATCTCAGCCGGTCGAAATTCAGGTTCGCCCCGCAGGCGACGGCCGCGAGCGTCTTTCCCTTCAGCCGCTTTCGCGCGACATATTCCTTCGCTCCCGCCACCGCGAGCGCGCCGGCCGGCTCGAGCACCGCCCGCGTGTCCTCGAAGACATCCTTGATCGCCGCGCAGATGTCGTCGGTGTCCACGCGCACGACTTCGTCGAGGTATCGCCGGCACAACCGGAAGGTCTCCCGCCCGACCTGCTTCACCGCCACGCCGTCCGCGAACAATCCGACGCGGTCCAGCTTCACGCGCCGGCCGGCGGCGAGCGAACGGTACATGGCGTCGGAATCCACCGGCTCGACGCCGATCACGCGGATCTTCGGGTTCACCCGCTTGACGTAGGCGGCGATGCCGGCCGCCAGCCCCCCGCCGCCGATGGCGACGAAGATGGCGTGCAGGGGCCCCTGATGCTGCTGGAGAATCTCCATCGCGATCGTCCCCTGCCCGGCGATCACGTCCGGATCGTCGAACGGATGCACGAACGTCAACCGCTGGGCCTTCTTGAGCTCCAGCGCGTGCCCCTGTGCCTCGTCGAAGGTGTCGCCAAACAGCACGACCTCGCCGCCGCGGGCCTTGACCGCCTGCACCTTCACCTGGGGCGTGGTCACCGGCATCACGATGACCGCGCGGCCGCCGAGGCGCTTCGCCGCCAGGGCGACCCCTTGCGCGTGATTGCCGGCCGAGGCGCAGACCACCCCGCGCCGCAGGACTTCCGGCGACAGCTGCGCCATCTTGTTGTAGGCGCCGCGGAGCTTGAACGAAAACACGCTCTGCATGTCCTCGCGTTTCAGCAGCAGCGTGTTGTTCAGCCGCGCCGAGAGGCTGGCCGCCTTTTCCAGCGGAGTTTCGCGCGCGACGTCATAGACGCGCGAGGTGAGGATTTTTTGTAGATAGTCGATCATGGTCGGCCGGAGGGACACCCCCTCCGAGGGGGTGGGTCTGCCGGGAAATCCGGCCCATGTCGACGCCGATTGTGCCTTCGAATCTCACGCCGTCCCCTAGCAGCCGACGTCAGGAGACGGTTCTGGTGGCGACTGCCCGCGGCCCGGCGCCGTCTCAGCTCAAAACCTCCACTCCACCCCGCCATACGCTCCGAAACCAAGCGCGGGATACCCGTTCACCGGCTCATACTTCTCGCCGAGCGCGTTTTCGACGCGCGCCTTGATCGCGAGCCGGGGGCTCGCCTGCCACGACGCATAAAGGCGCACGACCGTGTAATCCTCGGCGTTCACCGTCGCAAAGGTCGCGGCGTCCACGTCCTGCCGGCGGGCGACGACCGCCACCCCGGCGCCGGCGGTGAAGCCGGAGCCGAATTCGTGGAGGACATCCGCGTTGAGCGAATGCCGGGGGCGGCGAAGCAGCCGCGTGTGGGCCGCCAGGTTCTCCGCCTCGAGATAGGTATAACCCAATCGGATTTCCGTGGGCGGCCCGAGCTTCCACGATCCGTTCAGCTCCAGCCCGCGCGTCCGCGCGCGATCCACGTTCACGACCGTTCCGGGAAACGCCGCGAAATCGTAGACGACCAGGTCGGTGTAATCGGTGTTGAACCAGGTCGCACTGAGCGTTCCGCCGCCGCCCGGAAAATAATAGTCCAGGCCTCCATCCCATCCGCGCGCCCGCTCGGGTCGCAGCCGCGGATTCCCCACGTAGAACGCGCTCTGGCCATAAAGATCGAGAAAGCTCGGCGAGCGGAAGCCGGTGCCGTAGCTGCCGCGGAATTTCAGCGCGCGGTGCGCCACGAGCCACGCCGCCGTCAGCCGCCCCGTGGTGGCGCGCCCGAACGTGTCGAAGTCGTCGCTGCGCAGGCCCGCCGTCAGGAAGACGTTCTCGGCCGGCGTCAACTCATCCTGGACAAAGAACGCGAGCAGCGATTGCCGCCGGTCGATGTTTCCGAAGCCGTCGTTCCGCGTGTGGTTTTCCTCGGCCGTGACGCCCGCCGTCAGACGCTGGCGCTCGAAACCCGCATACGTCGCCTGCGCGTCGAGCACTGCGCGACGGTTGCGGACATCCGTGACCTGCCGGCCGAACGGCGAAGGATTTTCCGAGACAAAATGACGGTCCTGCCCGCCCAGCACCACGTGCGCCGTTAACTCCTGGGCGAGCGTGGCGTCGGCAAAAATCGTCGCGAGCACGTTGTCCTCGCGCGCCTCGTTGTCCGGATCGTTGGTGTGACGGTCGCCCGGGTCGCCGTAAATTCCGCGGAACCAGCGCGCGGTGCCGCCGACCGACACCCGCGCGTTCAGCGTCCGATCCAGCCGGACGGAAGCGTTCACGCTGTCGAAGGCATTGTTCGGCCGCGCATTGTCGGTGTGCCCGCCCTGCGCCGAACAATTGTAGGCCCACCCGCCCTGTTCGCCCTGCGCCGCGAGCGCGCCCTGGAGGGTCCCGAAACTGCCGGCCTCGACCGCGACCCTCGCTGCCGGCGCGCCGCGGCCGCGCAGGGAGCGAAGCGAGACGACGCCCCCGACCGCCTCGCCGCCGTACAGCGTGCTCTGCGGGCCATGCGCGACCTCGAGACTGTCGCATGCGCCGAGACACGCGCCGCCGAGGAAGACATTGTAGTCGGTGTTCGGGTCGCTGAAACGAAGCCCGTCGACCAGAAAGAGCGTCTGATTCGAATTCGCTCCCCGCAAAAACAGGGAGGCCGACCCGCCGGGCGCGCCGGAGGCGAACAGCGGCGCGCCCGGCACGCCGCCGAGCGCCTGCGCGAGCGACGTGATCTGGCGCCGGGCGAGATCGGCGCTCGTGAGCGCGTCGACGTCGCTGCCGACCGTCTGGCGCGCCAAGGGGGTGCGGGTCGCCGACGTGATGAAGGGTTCAAGCGATTCCGGTTCAGCTTGGCCAAAGAGCGCGCTGACCGAGCGCGCGGAAACGAGGACGAACAAGACCCGGCGCAAGGCGCGCCAGCGGGGAAACGATTTCATGGATTTCTGCGGATACGGGCGGGCAAGAGCAGAAACCCGGGTCGGAAAGACGCCGGAGCCACCACCCTCACCTTCATTTTTGCGATGAAGTGCTGCGAATCGCCCCGGCAGCCGATGGCCGCCGCGGCGCTCGCGTGAGCCTTCCGGGAACAGATATTCGGACTCCGCATTTGGGCGCAGGCCCGGTCTTTCGACCGAGCCGGCGCAGCCTCACCTCCTCGCCTTCACCGGCGCTCGCGCGCCGATTGACTTTCCCGCCGGGCCTGTCCGGCGGCGGAGATTCGTGATGCGTTACCGCAGCGCAACTGTGGCCGGTTTTCACGGCCTTCCCTGTTTCCCAAAAGTTAAGCAAAGAACGTCAGACCGATTCCGGGACGCTGGGAATCGCCCGGGAGCCATGCAAGCAAAAGATGTATCAACGCATAAGGATTCATAGATATGTCTCTTGCCAAACGGCTCCGCGGGGTATGTTGTCGGCCGTCGCCGCCATGCCTTCCCCTTCCCGACCCTCCGACTCGACCGAAGCCCTGCGTGCGTTGTTCGCGCAGCGCATTGCGATCCTTGACGGCGCGATGGGAACTATGATCCAGGAATGCGCTCTTGCCGAAGCGGATTTCCGCGGCGAACGCCTGCGCGACCACCCTCATGACCTGCGCGGCAACAACGACCTGCTGTCGCTGACCCAGCCCGGCATCATCGAGCGGATTCATGCGGAGTATTTCGACGCCGGCGCCGATCTCATCGAGACCAACACCTTCAACGCGACCGCGATCTCCCAGGCGGACTACCGGACCGAATCGTTGGTGCCCGAGATCAATCTGGCGGCAGCCCGCCTCGCCCGCCGGGCCGCCGACGCCGCCACGGCACGGCTCGGCCGGCGCTGCTTCGTCGCCGGCGCACTCGGCCCGACCAATCGCACCGCCTCGATGTCACCCGACGTCAACCGCCCCGATTTTCGCGCGGTCACCTTCGACTCGCTCGTCGCCGCCTATCTCGAGCAGGCTCGCGCCCTCGTGGCCGGGAACGTCGATGCCCTGCTGGTCGAGACGATCTTCGACACGCTCAACGCCAAGGCCGCGCTCTTCGCGATCGAGGAGCTGTTCGACGAAACCGGCGTGCGGCTGCCGGTGATGATTTCGGTGACGATCACCGACGCGTCGGGGCGGACGCTTTCGGGGCAGACGATCGGAGCCTTCTACAGCAGCATCCGGCACGTCCGTCCTTTTTCCGTCGGGATCAACTGTGCGCTCGGCGGCGCGCAGATGCGCCCCTACCTCGAGGAGCTCGCCGGCCTCGCCGACTGTTTCGTGAGCTGCTACCCGAATGCCGGCCTGCCCAATGCCTTCGGCGGCTACGATGAATCGCCGGCCGACATGGCCAAGGTGCTCGGCGAATTTGCGGCCCAAGGCTGGCTCAATCTCGTGGGCGGCTGCTGCGGATCGACTCCGGCCCACATCCGCGCGGTGGCGGACGCGGTCCGCCGCTGCCCGCCTCGCATCGTCGCCACCCATCCGGCGGCGATGCGCCTGAGCGGTTTGGAAGTGCTGACCGTTGACTGACGGCGCGCGTCCCGGTCCCTGTTCTCCCGCGCGATGAAAAACCTGGCCGCCCAGTTCATCATCATCGGCGAGCGCACCAATATCACCGGCTCGCCCAAGTTCGCGAAGGCCCTGAAGGCCGGGGACTGGGACGCCTGCGTCGCGATCGCGCGCCAGCAGGTCGAGAGCGGCGCCAACGTGATCGACATCAACGTCGACGAAGCCCTGATCGAGGGAGAGCCGACGATGGTGAAGTTCCTCAACCTCATCGCCGCCGAGCCCGAGATCGCGCGCGTTCCGGTCATGCTCGACTCGTCGAAATGGACCGTGCTCGAGGCGGGACTGAAATGCCTTCAGGGAAAGGGCATCGTCAATTCGATCTCGCTGAAGGATGGCGAGGCCGAGTTCCTGCGGCGCGCGCGCCTCGTGCAGCGCTACGGGGCCGCCGCCGTCGTGATGGCCTTCGACGAAAATGGCCAGGCCGCAACGCGCGACGAGAAGGTCCGGATCTGCACCCGCGCCTACCGCCTGCTCACCGGCACGATCGGGTTTTCCGCGGAGGACATCATCTTCGATCCCAACATCCTCACCGTCGCCACCGGCATCGAGGAGCACAACAACTACGCCGTCGATTTTTTCGAAGCCACCCGGATCATCAAATCCACCCTGCCACACGCGAAGGTCTCGGGCGGCGTCTCGAATGTTTCCTTCTCGTTCCGCGGCAACAACCCGGTGCGCGAGGCGATCCACGCCGTTTTCCTCTATCATGGCATCCGCGCGGGCCTGGACATGGCGATCGTCAACGCCGGCATGCTCGGCGTCTACGAGGAGATCCCCGCCGACCTCCTCGAACGCGTGGAGGACGTCATCCTCAACCGCCGGCCCGACGCGACCGATCGCCTCGTCATGTTCGCCGACGGGTTGAAGGCCGCCCACGGCGGCGCCTCGAAGATCGAAACTCGCGAAGATCTCGCCTGGCGCAGCTTCCCGGTCGAGCAGCGGCTCTCGCACGCCCTGCTCAAGGGCATCGACGGCTATGTCGAAACCGACACCGAGGAATGCCGCGTCAAATATCCGCGGCCGCTCGACATCATCGAGGGGCCGTTGATGGACGGCATGCGCATCGTCGGCGATCTCTTCGGCGCCGGAAAAATGTTTCTTCCCCAGGTCGTGAAGTCCGCCCGCGTGATGAAGAAGGCGGTGGCGTACCTGCAGCCGTTCATGGAGGAGGAAAAAAAGAAACTGATCGCCGGCGGCGGCACGGCCCGGCCGCAGGGCCGCGTGGTGATGGCGACGGTGAAGGGCGACGTCCACGACATCGGCAAGAACATCGTCGGCGTCGTCCTGGCGTGCAACAACTACGAGGTGATCGACCTGGGCGTGATGGTGCCGTGCGACCGGATTCTTGCGACAGCGAGGGAAAAACAGGCGGACATCATCGGACTCTCGGGCCTGATCACGCCGTCGCTCGACGAAATGGTCCACGTCGCGCGGGAAATGAAGCGCACCGGCCTGGACCTTCCCCTGCTGATCGGCGGCGCCACCACCTCCGCGGCGCACACCGCCGTCAAGGTCGCGCCGGAATACGACGACCCGGTGGTGCACGTGCTCGACGCCTCGCGCGTGATCGGCGTCGTGTCCGCGCTGCTCAGCCGCGAACGCAAGCCCGCGTTCGCCGCCGACAACCGCGCCAAGCAGGACCGGCAGCGGCGCGAGTTCGCGGAACGCCGCGCCGCCCGGAAGCTCCTGACGCTCGCCGCCGCGCGGGCGCGGCATCAGCCGACCGACTGGGCGTCGGTCGACATTCCGCGCCCGGAATTTCTGGGCACCCGGACTTATTCCTCCGGCGAAAATTTGCCGCCCGACGTCTCGCGCCTCTCTCTCGGGGAAATCGTCCCTTACATCGACTGGGGACCGTTTTTTTCCGCGTGGGAGCTGCACGGGCGCTTCCCCGACATCCTGCAGGACGCGGTGGTCGGCGAAGAGGCGACAAAACTCTTCGCCGACGCGCAGGCGATGCTGCGCGAGATCGTGGCGAACCGCCGCTACACCGCGAGGGCGGTCATCGGCTTCTGGCCGGCCAACGCGGTCGGCGACAGCATCGAGATTTACGCGGACGAGCAGCGCTCCCGCGTCCTCCGAAAATTCCATTTTCTCCGCCAGCAGCAGGAAAAACCCGTGGGACAATTCAACCACGCGCTGTCCGATTACATCGCGCCGCGCGAAAGCGGCCGCCTCGACTATCTCGGAGGTTTCGCCGTCACGAGCGGCCACGGCGTCGAGTCATTTGCCCGCGAGTTCGAAGCCCGCCACGACGATTATTCGGCCCTGATGGCGAAGGCGCTCGGCGACCGCCTGGCCGAGGCGCTGGCCGAACTGATGCATCTCCGCGCCCGCGAGGCGTCGGGTTACGGGAAAACGGAGAACCTCGGGATGAAGGACATCCTCCGCGAAAAATACCGCGGGATCCGCCCCGCTCCCGGTTATCCGGCCTGTCCGGACCATACCGAGAAGCGCGCCCTGTTCGATCTGCTGGGCGCCGAGGCCGCGACGGGGATCGAACTGACGGAGTCGTTCGCCATGACGCCGCCGAGCGCCGTGTCGGGCCTGTATTTCAATCATCCCGACTCGAAGTACTTTGCCGTGGGCAAACTCGCGAAGGACCAGATCGAGGACTATGCCTCGCGAAAGGGAGAGCCGCCCGAGTTTGCGGAAAAGTGGCTGGCTCCCTATCTGGACTATTGATCGGGAGCGGGAGGTCGCAGGCGCGGCGCTACTTTGAAAAATCAGCCCGCCTAATTTATGACCTTGCAGGAATGGCCGGAAACTCTTTCGTGGCGCGAACCCGCTTCCCCCAACGGTGCTGTTCAACTCCCTCATCTTCGTCGTTTTTTTCGTCGTCGTCGTCGGCACGTACTGGACCCTGCAGAGCTGGTCCGCCCGGAAAAATCTCCTGCTCGCGGCGAGCTACCTTTTCTACGGGGCGTGGAATCCGCCGTTCGCGCTGCTCCTGTTTGCCACGACCGCCGTTGATTTCTTCCTCGGAGGGCGGATCGCCGCCGCCGCGACGCCGGCGACGCGCAAGGCGTGGACGACCGCGAGCGTGGTGACCAACCTGAGCATGCTCGGCTTCTTCAAGTACGGGAATTTCCTCCTGCTGAATTTCCAATGGCTGCTGGCCCGCGTCGGCGTGGTGTATCAGCCGCCGCACCTCGACGTGTTCCTGCCGATCGGAATCTCGTTCTACACCTTTCACTCGCTCTCCTACACGCTCGACGTCTATCGCGGGGTCTGCGCCCCGACGCGCTCGCTGCGCGACTTCACCCTCGCCGTGTCCTTTTTCCCGCAGCTCGTCGCGGGCCCGATCGTGCGCGCGGCGGATTTTCTCCCGCAGCTCGTGACGCCGCCGGTCCTCAAGCCCGGACAGTTCGCGTGGGGCCTGCTGCTGATGACGCTCGGCCTCTTCCAGAAAACCGTGCTCGCCGACACGCTGCTCGCGGGCGCGGCGGACACGGTCTTCGGTTACGGCGGACCGCTCGCCACGCTCGATGCCTGGACCGGGGTCCTCGCCTTCGCCGGGCAGATCTTCTTCGACTTCGCGGGATATTCAACCTGCGCGATCGGCGCGGCGCTCTGCCTCGGCTTTCATCTCAAGGACAATTTTCGGTTTCCCTACGCGGCGATCGGTTTTTCCGACTTCTGGCGCCGGTGGCACATCTCGCTGTCCACGTTTCTTCGCGATTTCCTCTACATTCCCCTCGGCGGCAACCGCTCGGGCGCGATCATGGCGGGCGTCAATCTCCTCATCGTGATGTTCATCGGCGGGCTCTGGCACGGCGCCGCGTGGACTTTCGTCGTCTGGGGCCTGATCCACGGGGCCTTCCTCGTCATCGAGCGGATGCTTCGCACCGTCGTGGGCGAGGCGGCTTGGGCGAAATCCACCGTCGTCCGGGTCCTATCGGGCCTGGCGACCTATGCCATTGTCTGCCTCGCATGGGTTTTCTTCCGCGCCGCCGATTTCCCGTCGGCCTCGCGGCTCGTCAACGCCATGGTCGGCGCGCTCGCGAAGGGGGATGCCATCCTGAGCACGCGCGAAATCCTGCAGGTCGGCATCGTCACGGCCCTCCTGCTCCTGGCGCACTGGCGCCTCCGCGACACCTCGATCGAGGCGACGGTGGCGCGGATGCCGCGGTGGCTGCTCGGCGCGACGTGGACCGCGATGCTCTGCACCATTCTTCTCAACCAAGGGAGCGGCAATGCCTTTATCTACTTCCAGTTTTGAGCGGACCATCCCGGACCGGCCGTGGCCGCGGCTCGCCTTGGTGGCGGCCAGCCTGGCTCTCCTCGCGGCGATCGCCTGGGAGGCGCGCGTGCGGACCTGGGGCTACGCGCCGACGCTGAACGACACCTCGGACCTCTGGGCCGAGCAGCGCGGGCGGGTGCAGCCGGACTCGTACGTGATCATCGGCGACTCGCGGCCGCATTTTGACCTGGACCTCGACGAGCTGGAACGCGGGCTCGGCCAGCGTCCGATCCAGCTGGCGCTCGACGGCAGCTGCGCCTACCCGGTCCTGGCCGACCTCGCCGCCGACGGGAATTTTCACGGCACCGTCATCTGCAGCATCGTGCCGGGAATGTTCTTCGCGCCCGGCGGTCCGCTGATCGCGAACTCCGAAAAGGCGCTGAAGCGCTACCATCACTGGACCCCCGCCCAGCGCGCGAGTCACCAGCTGGCGATGTTTGCGGAGGAGCACCTCGCTTTCCTGAAGGCCGAGGAACTCGACCTCCCGTCGCTGCTCGCGCGGCTGCCGATTTCGAACCGGGCCGCGGTGCATCTGGGTCCGGCGCTTCCGCCGTACTTCAACGTGATCGACCGCGAGCGCCGTGCGCGGATGTGGGAGCAGGCGGCGCTGGCCGGGCCTTTGCAGACGCGAATCAAGGAGGGCTGGATCCCGCTGTTCACCCCGCCTCCGCCGCCCAGCTATCTGCCGCAGGACGTCTTTCTCAAGGGCATGGGAGCGGCCGTCGAAAAACGGTTTCACGATACCGCCGCCGCGGTCCAGAAGCTGCGCGCACGCGGCGGGCGCGTGGTGTTTGTCCGCTTTCCGAATTCGGGCGAACTGCGGAAACATGAGGATCGCCTCACTCCGCGCATCGGGGCATGGACCCGGCTGCTCAACGAAACGAAGGCGCCGGGGATTTATTTTTCGGACCACCCGGAACTCGCCGCGTTCGACTGCCCCGAATGGTCGCACTTGTCCGCGCCCGATTCCGTCGAGTTTACCAAACGCCTGGTGCCCTATATCACGCGGGCGCTTTCCACCCCCGCGGGCGGTTAGAGTGGCACGGGTCTCCGACCCGTGAAGCTGGATTCGAGCCCAACGATGTCACCCGGCGTTCACCGCTGGCAGCGTCTCCCTTTGGACCCGGCTGCTCAGCGAAACGAAGGCGCCGGGGATTTATTTTGAGGACCACCTGGAACTCGGCGCGTACGACTGCCGGCCGGGTGCCCTATATCACGCGGGCGGTTGGAGTGGCACGGGTCTCCGACCCGTGAAGCTGGATTCGAGCCCAACGATGTCGCCCGGCGTTCACCGCTGGCAGCGTCCCACTTCACGGGTCGGAGACCCGTGCTACTGCAGCAACGTCTTCCAGTCGAGCGGCGGCAGGTTGTCGCCCGGGTAGGCGGCGCGCAGCAGCTGGCTCGCGCGGATCGTCGAAAGCTGCTCGTGCTGGATTTCCGCCAGGGCGTTCACCTGCTCGTGGGACAACACGGACTGCGCGTTCGCCACGGCGGCGTCCGTGACCACCGCCGCGACCATGCTCCGGCGCATCACGGGAAGCGTGTCGGACGAATCGGCGCTCGCGACCAGAGCCGTGGGCATCACCAACGTCGTTCCCGCGGAGGGCGAGCTGGCGGCAAGGATCCGGATCATCGATTCCGACTGGGCGGGGGTCAGTGGCGCACGGGTGTAGCTGAGCCGCTGCTCGAGCTGGGCGATGGTCGCACGCTGCGGCAGGGTCTCGGCGTAGTCGCGATAGACGGCATACCGGTCCGAGCCGAGGGTCGAACGGATCTCGCTTTCCACGCCGGCCTGCACGGTTTGCACCGTGGCCTGCAGCTCCTGCGGCGAAAGGGGGTTCTCCGAAATCGTCTGCCCGACGGCCACCACGTCGAATTCCGCCGTCTCCTTCTGCGCGAGCAGCTTCTTGAACGAAGCCAGCTCGCTCTCGTTCAGGTTCAGCTTCCGAAAGAGTCCCGCGAACCGCGAGTCGAGGATGCTCTGCTGATAGACGCCCAGCGCGCTGACGAAATCGGGATTGTCGACCAATTGGGCCAGGGTCCGGCGGCGCGGCGGCGCCGGCCGGTTGATGCGACCGGACCCGGCGAAACCGAGGTCCGGCCCGTCGGTTTCCCCGGAATGATCCTCGCGCACCTCAACGGCCGGCCTCAGCGGGGCGAACGAAATCTGCCGTTCCGTGCCGGTGCGCAATCCCATGACGGGCAGGCGCGAGATGCTGCGCAACGCCGCCTCCGCCTGCAGTCGCGCAATCTGGCCCTGCTGCCGCGACATGATGCCGGCCATCACGACGACGGCGGTCGCCAGGACCGCAATCACGACATTCCTGCGCTGCGACATGGTGGGTTGGGGGAAGCGAAAGTTTCGCGCCCTGCTCGTCGCAAGGTGCGAGTTTGTCGATATTCCGCGCCTCCGGCGGGGCAAGGGGAAAAGGACCCCTCCGAGTCATAACTGTTAGAGTGGCGCCGCATCTCCGTCCGGCGACGACCGCAGCGCGGCAAACCGCGTTGCAACTTCCCCAGCTTGGCAAGTGGAAGCTCGAAGTTGGCCGGGTCCCGCGGCGGCTGTGTTTTCACCGCGAAGATCGCAAGGAACGCGAAGGGCGATCCGGCCGGATTTTCCAGCCGGGACCGGGGTTTGTTCTTCGCGAACAACCCACTCGCGTTCCGTCACTACAACCCGGACGAGATCGTCGACGGCAGGACGATATCGGCCCACCTGCGTTTTTCGACCCGCGGAGGCGCGCGCGTCGGTCGGAGACGCGGCGCTATCCCCGGCCGTGCGGCGCCATCAGGTCGAGGACCGGCCCGAGCGGCACAATCCGCGTCGGGTTGATGTCGGCATGCGTCATGTAATAGTGCCGCTTGATGTGGTCGAAATTCACCGTCGCCGCGATGCCGGGCTGCTGGAAAAGATCGCATAGATATCCCTGCAGCGCGGGATAATCGACGATCCGGCGGAGGTTGCACTTGAAATGGCCGTGATACACCGAGTCGAAACGCACCAGCGTGCAGAAGAGCCGCCAGTCCGCCTCGACCGGCCGCGTCCCGAATAAAAACCGCCGCCCGCCCAGGCGCAGCTCCAGCCGGTCGAGTTCGGCAAAGACGACGCGGCATCCCTGCTCGTAGGCCGCCTGCGTCGTGGCGAATCCCGCGCGGTACACGCCATTGTTGACGTGCGCGTAAATCGCCTTTGCCAGCCGCGCATGTTCCGCTTCGATCCCCGGGGGAAACAGCACGGCGTCGGATTTGCCCAGCGACGAAAAGGGCCCGTCGAACATCCGGCAGAGATCGTCCTCGGAATTGTTCACGATCCGCCGCGTGCGCCGGTCCCACAGCACCGGCACGGTGTAGCGGCCGCGGTAAGCCGGGTTCGACGCGAGATAGGCTTCGCCCAGAAAACCAAAGCCGTTGATCGGATCGCGGCTGTGTCCCGGCCCATCGCGAAAAGCCCAGCCACGGTCATCGCGGACGGGATCGACGACCGTCGCTCCGATCACGGACTCGAGTCCCTTCAACTGGCGCGCGATCAGCGACCGATGCGCCCAGGGACATGCGAGCGACACGTACAAATGGTAGCGCCCCGCTTCCACCGGATAAGCGGTCGACCCATCCGTCGAAACAAAATCCCGGAACGCATCCTCCTGCCGCTCGAATTCCCCGCTGCCGCTGGTCTCCGCCGGAAACTGTCCCAATGCCGCCATGCCGAAAATCGTAGGGGAGTTTCCGCCGACGGCAAGAAACGAGGCCGATCACCGAATCGCGGACGATCGCGGAAACACGAGGCGCAGAAGAGCTGAACGACAATCCCGTTCCGCGCCGCGGCGCTCCGTTCTTCACGGCCAATCCAAATTCCGCTGCTTCGCGATCAGTCCGGCCGCTTTTGGTCGATGCGCAAACCCAGACGGCTGGCCAGCATCAGGATTCCGGCGGCGAGGGCCAGGATGCCGGCGATCCATGACGGCAACGTCAGTCCAAAAAGCACGGTGAGACCGACAAGGATCAGGTAGATCGCGAGGAGAATATGAGCCATGGTGGGGATGGGGTTGAGGGTGCAGCCCGTTAGACCGCGCAAATCGCGGTTGGTTCGACCCCCCGGCACGGCAGAGCTTCCCGCCTCTTCAATCCGAAGCGGCGGGTAACGATTGCGGCGAAATCCGTGCCGGCGTTCAGTCGGTCGCAAGAACGTCCACCGAGACCGCCACCTGGCCGTTGTCGGTGGTCACGACGTTCACCTGATAGCCGACCTTGACGTCACCGCTGCCGATCGACGCTCCGTTGCGCGAAAAGGTCGTGGCGCTGGTGAGGGAGATCGTGCGGCCGCCCACCGTCAGCGTGGTGTCGCTCTTCGCCTCAACCTTGCCGTTGACGTTGGCACTGAGGCGGGCATCGGGCTGGGCCGGGGCGGGGGGCGTGGTGGGCTCGGTCGACTGGGCGAAAGCGGCTCCGGTCATCAGCAGGGATGACGCGAGAACGAAGCCGAGAATCGTGGGTTTGAGGGAGTGCTTTTTCATGAGAATACGGAGTCGAGGATCAACCCGGAGCGTTGGGGCTCCGGCTCCGATCTTAGTGTTCCCAAAGTCCCTCCGGTTCTCATCGCGGCACTCTTTTCATGCGGAATTCCAGGGGTAAAAACAGCCCGGGGTGCCTGCCCTGCACGGCTGGGGAATCTCCCCGGCATCCACCGCCCAGCCCTTGCCATCCATGCCTTCCTTCGCAAGGTTCCGGCTCTCAAAAACCTTCAACTTATCCCACTCCCCATGTCGAAGATTTCCATGTTTCTCTACACTGCCGCCTGCCTCGCGGCGCCGTTGTCCGCGGGCCTTGCGGCCACCGACGCGAACCCGCTCCTGGTCGAAAGCTCCCTGCCCTACCACCTGCCGCCCTTCGACCAGATCAGGGACGAGCATTATGCGCCGGCGTTCGCGGCGACCATGGCGGCGCAGCTGAAGGAAGTGGACGCAATCGTCGCCGATCCCGAGAAGCCGTCGTTTGAAAACACCGTCGTCGCCCTCGACCGCAGCGGCCTGCTGTTCAACCGGCTGTACGCGCTCTTTTCGAACCTCGCCGCGGCCAACACCAACCCGGCGCTTCAGAAAATCGAGGAGGACATCGCGCCGAAGATTGCCGCCCACAACGACACGATTTACCTCAACGGCCGGCTCTTCCAGCGCTTCAAGTCGCTGCATGACCGGCGCGACTCGCTCGGGCTCGACGCCGAATCGAAATGGCTCCTCGACCGCTACTATCTCGATTTTGTCCGCGGCGGCGCGAATCTCTCCGAGGCCGACAAAACCAGGCTCAAGGCACTCAATGCCGAGATCGCCTCGACGCAGACGACGTTCACGCAGCACGTGCAGAAGGAAAGAAACGCCGACGCGCTGGTCGTCGACACCCGCGAGGAGCTTGACGGCCTGTCCGAAAGCGAGATCGCCGGCGCGGCCGAAGAGGCGAAGGTCCAGGGCCAGCCCGGCAAATTTGCGCTCACGCTGCTCAACACGACCGGCCAGCCTCCGCTGAGCTCGCTCACGAACCGTGACGTGCGCGAACGCCTCATGCAGGCGTCGCTCGCGCGCGGCAGCCACGGCGGGCCCTTCGACAACCGCGCCGTGGTCTCCCGTCTGGCGAAACTCCGCGCGGAGCGCGCCGTGCTGCTCGGCTACGCCAACCACGCCGCCTACCAGCTCGAGGACCAGACCGCCAAGAATGTCGCGACGGTCAACCAGCTCCTCGCCCAGCTCGCCATCCCCGCCTTCGCCAACGCGCGCCACGAGGCGGACAACATGCAGACGCTCGTCGACCGCGGCGGCGGAAAATTCGCCGTCGGGGCCGCCGACTGGGCGTTCTACAGCGAGAAGGTCCGTCAGGCGATGTACGCGTTCGACGAATCGCAGCTGAAGCCTTACTTCGAGATGAACCACGTCCTCCTCGACGGGGTGTTCTACGCGGCCCACCAGCTGTACGGCATCAGCTTCAAGGAACGCCATGATCTCCCGGTCTATCAGCCGGACGTCCGCGTGTTCGAGGTCTTCGACGCCGATGGCTCGCCGCTGGCGCTCTTCCTCGTCGATTACTACGCGCGGCCCTCCAAGCGCGGCGGCGCGTGGATGAACGAGTACATTTCGCAGGCCACGCTGCTCGGCAGCAAGCCGGTCGTCGCGAACCATCTCAACATCCCGAAGCCGCCGGCGGGACAGCCGACGCTGCTCACCTTCGACGAAGTGCGCACCGCGTTCCACGAGTTCGGGCACGCGCTGCACGGCATGTTCTCGCACGTGAAATATCCGCGGTTCAGCGGCACGAACGTCCCGCGCGATTTCGTGGAATACCCCTCGCAGGTGAACGAAATGTGGGCGGTCTGGCCCGAGGTCCTCAAGCATTATGCGAAGCATTACCAGACCGGGGAGCCCATGCCGGTCGAGCTGCTGAACAAGATGCTCGAGACCCAGAAATTCGACCAGGGCCACGACACCTCCGAGCTCGTCGCCGCCAACGTCATCGACCAAGGCTGGCACCAGCTGAAACCCGCCGAGGTCCCCGACGACGTCGTGGCCTTCGAGTCGGCCCTGCTCAAGAAAGCGGGCGCCGATTATCCGCCGGTTCCGCCGCGCTATCGCAGCACGTATTTTTCGCATTCCTTTTCCGGCGACTACTCCGCCGGGTACTACTCCTATTTCTGGAGCGAGGTGCTCGACGCCGACAGCGTCGAATGGATCAAGGCGCACGGCGGCCTGACCCGCGCCAACGGCGACCGTTTCCGGTCGACACTGCTTTCCCGCGGCGGCAGCAAGGACGCACTGATGCTCTTCCGCGATTTCACCGGCGGCGACCCCGACATCGCGCCGCTCATCAAACGCCGTGGACTCGACCAGCCTCCGCCGGTGCTCAAGTAGCTCCGTTGAACCCTCGCTCCCCTCCATCATGAAACGCCTCCTTTCCCTTCTTTGCGCGGCCACCCTGGTCGCAGTCGTCGGCTGCAACCGTTCCGGAGTGATTGACGCCACCGGTTCCAGCGGCGGGAGCAGTCCGGGCGGAGGCACCAAGAGCGCCACCATCGCGCGCATCGCCCACGGGCAGCAGGTCGACATCAAGAATTACGTGGTGCCCGGAAAGACGACGATCTTCGACTTCACGAGCGAATTCTGCCCGCCATGCCGCGCGATCGCCCCGCACCTCCACAAGCTGCACGCGGACCGCGCCGATATCGTGGTCGTCGAGGTCGACGTCAACCGCCCCGATCACCAGGGCATCGACTGGCAGTCTCCCGTCGCCAAGCAGTACGGCCTGCAGTCGATCCCGCATTTCAAGGTCTTCGATCCCGACGGAAAACTGAAGGCGGAAGGCGACGCCGCGTACAGCCTGGTGACCGGCATGTTCCAGTAGCACGGGTCTCCGACCCGCGAAGGTGGACTCGAGCTAAACGGGTGGTGCTCGACGTGCTCCGTTGGCAGAGTCCGCCCACACGGGTCGGGAGACCCGTGCCACTGCACCGCGCCCGATCAAACCGCGATCTCCTGCGGGCAAAAAATCGGGAAAATTCCGAACTCCGGCGCCGAAACCGGTCTATCGCCCCGGTGCATTCCGCCCCGCGATCCATCGAATCCCGAATACCATGAACATTCCAATTCGCTATCTCCTGCTCGCCGTGTCGGCCCTCGCGCCACTCGCCTACGCCCAGGTGGCCGCAACCCAGAATTCAGGGGCGTCGGCGCGTTCGCCGGGATCCCCGCCCCCCAACATGCAGCCGATCCAGGCGACGACCGCGACCAGCGCGGGCGCAAACCTCACGCCCGGCGTCACGACTTCCGCGCAGAACACCACGAACATGACCTTGGGAGCGCCCTCAAGCGGGCCCAGCGTCACATCCGGCGCCACCGGCTCGGCCGGCGTTCAGCCCGCCCCCGCCAGCAGCAGCATCGGCGCGACCGGAAGCACGAGCGTTTCCGGTCCCAGTGCCATCAACCCGCCCACCGTGACCGGCGGCGCCGCGGGGAGCATCAGCGGATCGACGGCGACCGAGGACACCCTGCGGGACATCCGCAGCGCGTCCGACACGACTCGCGAAAGCATTTTGAATCAGGTCGACGCCCGCCGCGAAGCCTCCGCCAAGCAGGTGGCCGAGCTCCGCAATTCCGCGCGCAACCTCAATGCCGATGCGCGCGCCCGCTTTGACACCGCGTATGGCCAGGTGCGTTCCCGCGAGGCCGCGCTCCGCCACAGCCTGCGCGAGGCACGCAGCGCGTCGGGCGATGCCGTGAACGACGCGCAATCCCGGCTGGCCACCGATTACCAGGCTTACAACCAGGCCGTCGCCGACGCCCAGGCCGCCGCGCAGGTTTCGATCGATGGGTCGGTTCGCCGCAATTAACGCAGCGTAGCACGGGTCTCCGACCCATGAGGGGGATCCGTTCTAAACAGCCTCTGCGGCGACGTGGATCGCGGCCGGGCCCAACATGGTCAGGAGACCCATGCCACGCTCGCCTCCGATGGCGAACTCCGTCCCACTCCTGCATGCGGTACACGCGGCGCCAATTCGTTCACACCGGATTTTCGTTCGCCGCGCTGCTCGCGTTGCGCGGAACCATCCGCGCCGATGCGCCGAACGCCGCGCCCAGCGCCACCAGGAGAGGGCTTCTCTTCGACGCCGCGGATCTTCCGCGCATCCGCGCCACCCTCCAGCGTCCGGAATTCCGCGAATTCTGGGACAGCATGACAAAGGCGGATTTTGCGGCCGACGAGAAATTCCTCACCCAGGAGCTCAGCCTCAAGAATCACATCGCCGACATGTCGCGCGCGCAGGTCATCATGCTGCGCTCGGCGTTCGTGCACGTGGTCTCGCCCGATCCGAGTCATCTCGCCATCGCCCGCGCCGCCCTGTCGCGGCTGCTCGCGTACCCGCGCTGGGACTGGCTTCGCGACCGCCACCAGCAACCGGTCGCCGTCATGCGCGGCGCCGGGACATGCATCGGACTCGCCCTTGTCGCCGAATGGCTGGCCGCCGAGCTCAGCGCCGACGAGCACGACGCCATCACGCGCGGGATGGCGAACGAGGGCGGGCCTTCGTGCTACCGCGGCTTGCACGACATGACCCATCATGACGATGCCGGGGCATGGAGCCTTAATGCCGACGAGGAAGGGCTCCCGCCGGTCGACGTCGCGCACTGGCCGCGAATCCTCGACGAGACCAATCTCCGCATCGTCTGCACCGCCGGCCTCGCCGCCGCGGCCTCGCACCTGCGCGATCGTCATCCCGACGCTGCGAAGTGGCTCGCGCTGACCCGCGACAGCCTCGCGCGCTACGGCGACCGTCTGCCGAAGGATGGTTCGTTTCCGGAGGGCGTCGGTTACTGGGACTACACCTTCTCCCATTACATTTTCACCCTCGAGGTCCTCCGGCGAAAGTTCGGAATCGATGACCGCGCGCACGTGGACTTCCGCGGACAAGCGCGTTTCGCCCTGGAGATGACGATGCCCACGATCGGACACCCGGACGACTGCATCAGCATCGGCGATTCGGGCAGTGCCGCCGGCGCCGTCCCGCTTTCGTGGATCGCGCGCGAGTTCCGTGATCCAACCGCCCAGTTCCTGGCGCGGCAACCCGGGGCGATTCGTCCAACCTGGAGCACCTGCTGGGCAGCCGTGTGGTTCGACGCCTCGGTGCCGGCGCGATTGTCCGCCGATGCGGCGCTTGATCGGCGGCAGGCGCTCGGCATCGTGATCTCCCGGACCGGCTGGACGATGCAGGATGCGGTGGTCACGCTGCGCAGCGGCGGCCCGGTCAATCACGAGCACGCGGATCGGAACAGCGTGATGTTCACCGCGCACGGCGAGCGCCTCCTCAACGACCCGGTTCATGCCAGCTACTCGACGAAGGATCCGAAATGGCTGCTGCGCCAAACCGAGGCCCACACGTCTGTCCTGATCGACGGCAAGGGACACGTTTATCACGACGGCCGCGACGGCACCAATGCTTCCACCGCGGTCGCGACGATCCAGGACTATCGCGTCGGAGCCGGCTGGATGACCGTCACGAGCGACGCCGCCGACGCCTACCGCCGCGCCGGTCATCCGGTCGAACTCGTCCAGCGCAGCCTGATTTATCTCAAGCCCGGTGTGCTCGCGATTTTCGACCGGATTCTTCTGACCGAGGCGCGGTCGGTGCAGGCGCGGTTCCAGGCTTTCAATGACGACCTGGGCGGGCGGGTGTCCGCCGGTGGACGCGTTTTCGAGATCACGCGCCCGCACGCCTCGCTGCGGGCGCGAGTCAGCAGCGCCGCTTCGTTCTCACTGGCGGCGGGACGCCTTAATCTCCCGGAGGCGTCCGGAATCTATCCCTATGCGGAGCTGCAATCCGCCACCGCGCGCGAACATCGTTTTCTCACGGTTTGCACCGCCGCGCCGCAGGGCGAAGACCACGGCGAAATCGAAGTGACCCAACGCAACGCCTCGTGGCACGTGACCGGTTCGCACCGCGGCCAGACGGTAAAAATGTCCATCGACTCCACCGGCCCAAACCAGCCCCCCGCGGTGATCCTGTCAGAGTAGCATGGGTCTTTGACCCATGTGGTTGGACGCGGCAAACATGACGGCAGAGCTCGACCTGAAGACGGTGCGGACCGTTCGGTGGAATCGGGTCCTAGGTTAACGGGTCAGGAGACCCGTTCCACCCCCGCGCAGCGCCCCAGCTCAGCAATTCGTCGCAAAGCGTTTGGCCCCGCTTCGCCCTCGGATAAACCGCTCGCATGCGCACGCTCCTCCGTTCGTCTATCCTGCTTTCGCTGCTCGGCATTTCAGTGCTGGCGGAAAGTCCACCACTCGCGGCGCCGGCGGATGCCTTCGAAGGGGTTTGGGTCGGCACCGTCACGTCGCCGAACGACCGCGCCAACCTCGGCTTTGCCTTCAAGCGCGGCCCGCACGGTCTCGAAGCGAGTTTCTGGATGCCGGCGATGTTCATCCCGGGGATGAATCTCGGACCGGCGCAGATCGTCGACGGCACCTACACCCTGCCGGACTTCGGCGTGCGGCTGGCCCTGCTCGACGGAAAGCTGACCGGAACGTTCGCGAACCCCTTGCTGCGGGTAGACCTTCATCGTGCGGAGCATTTCGTTGCGCCGACGCCCGTGGCCGATCTCCCGAAAGGTCCGGCTCCGCTCTGGAGCCGCGCGCTCGGCGCGGAAACGTGGGCCTCTCCGGTGGAGCGCGACGGAATTATTTACGTGGGCACCGCCGACGGCCGATTCCATGCCATTCAATCCGCCAACGGAAACGAGTCCTGGAGTTTTGCCGGCGCGAAGCCGATCTACGGCGAAGCGCTCGCCACGGATGATCGCATTTATTTTCTGGACGACGGAGCCACATTAAACGCTCTCCGGCGCGCCGATGGAAAGCTCCAGTGGCGCGCGGCGCTCTACGACGAGAAAAAAATCGGCCGGCCCGCGCCGCGCAATCCGACCTTCAACCGGCGGGTTCCGGTGCCGGTGCTGGCCGAGGGGACGCTCTACATCGGCTCGCCGGATCGCGGCCTTTACGCGCTCGACGCCGCCACCGGACACGTCAAATGGCGCCAGGATCTCGGCGCGCCGATTTACGCCTCGGTCGCCGTCGATGGCGAAACTCTCATCGTCGGCTGCTACGATGGAACGGTTGGCGTGCTTGATCGCGCGTCCGGCCGGGAATTGCGGCGCACCAAACTCGGAGGGCCGATCGCCTCGGCGCCGGTGGTCGCGGGCGACGCCATTCTCGTCGGTTGCCGCGATTATCTGTTGTACGGACTCAGGCGGCCGGACCTGAGCATCGTATGGCGCGATTCCTACTGGTTCTCGTGGGTGGAATCGGTGCCACGGATGGTCGACGGCCTCGCGTATATCGGCGGCTCGGACGTCCGCCGGATCAGCGCGATCGAACCCGTCACGGGAAAAACCCGCTGGGCCACTGACGTGCGCGGCATCGCCTGGGGCACGCCGGTGGTCACGGCGCACGCGGTGTATGAAGGAACGTCCGCGCAAAATCCTGCGGCGATTCATCATGAAGGCGGAATCACGGCCCTCGATCGGGAGACCGGGCGCGTGAAATGGCGAATCGTGACGCCCCTGCCGCCAACGGCAGAACGAGCGGGATACATCGGTTCGCTCGTGTGGGCGGACAAAAAATTGATCGGCGCGGCCTTTGACGGGACGGTTTCCGCATATCCGGCGAATTGAGTAGCATGGGTCTCCTGACCCATGTGGTTGGACGCGGCAAACGTGATGGCAGAGCTCGACCTGAAGACAGTGCGGACCGGTGTCGGTGGGCTCGAGTCCAGATTAACGGGTCGGAGACCCGTACTACCCTAATATTCATGGGCAGCCCGCGGATTTGCCTTCGCATGGCACGCCGGTCGCGCTTGGCTCGTGGCGCTCACCCATGCACGTCTTTCATTTGTCGCCCCGCGGCCGCGACTCCGCCGCCGGATCTTCCAGCCGTCCCTGGGCCACGCTCGCCGGAGCCCGCGACAATCTCCGGCGCCTGCGTGCCGCCGGTAAAATTTCCGGGCCCGCGACCGTCCGGATCCGCACGGGACGTTACGAACTCAGCGAAACTGTCCAATTCAACCATGCGGACTCCGACACCCACTTCGTCGCGGCGCGCGGCGCGAAGCCCGTTTTCGATGGCGGCGAAAGACTGTCGGGATGGAAAATCGGCACGCGCAATGGACGGACCGAGTGGACGCTCGACCTCCCGGACGTTGTCGCCGGAAAACGTTTTTTCCGGTCGCTCTTCGTCAACGGCCGCCGCGCTCCCCGCGCGCGATTCCCGAAATTTTCCCCCGATGCCTTCGGCGCGAAAAACGTGCTTCGCGTCGGCGAAATGCTGGAGCCGGAGAAAACCGGACTCGGCGACGGGCGCGACACCTTCCGGCCCGCGCCCGGCGACATCTCGCCCAAATGGCAATCGTTGCCGGATGCCGAGGTGGTCCTGCTGCACTACTGGATTGAGGAGCGCCTGCCGAAACCCGCGCTCAATCCCCGCACCGGCTGGCTCACCTTCGCCCGGCGCTCCGCGTTCTGCCTTTATGAGGCGCACGTCGACGCCAATGGGAACCGCGAGCTGGCGCGCTATTACATCGATAATCTTTTCGAGGCGCTGACCGAACCCGGCGAATGGTACCTCAACCGCGAGACCGGACGCCTCCATTATCTGCCGCGTCCCGGAGAAACCCCGGCCACTACGGAAATCCATGCTCCACGCATCCACACGTTTTTCCGCGCCGTCGGAAGCGTCTTCGGGGAGTCCGGCGACCGGATCGACATGCACGGCACGCGGCATGTGCGCGGCCTGAATTTCACCGGCCTCGTTTTTCGTCATGCCGACTGGTTTTCGCCGCTGGCGGAGCGGCACCTCCCCTCGCACGATTCCGTCGAGCATTACGATCTTCCGATCGGCGGCAGCCCGCAGGCGGCGATCGCGGTGCCGGGCGCGCTGCTGTTTCGCGCGGCGCGAGACTGCGCCGTCCGCGACTGCACGATCGAGCACGTCGGCCTCTACGGCCTCGAGTTCGGTTACGGCACGCGTGACTGCGCCGCGGTCGGCAACCGGCTTCACGATCTGGGCGCCGGCGGAATCCGCGTGGGCGGCGCCGATCTCGACGGGCTCGGGGAGCGTCGCACGGGCAGCATCGCGGTCACGGACAACCACATTCACCACATCGGCCGCATTTTTCACCAGGGCATCGGCGTGCTGCTCGGGAATGCGGCGGACTGCGTGATCGCGCACAACCACATTCACGACACCTGCTACACGGGCATTTCGCTGGGCTGGACCTGGGGGTTTCGCGACACGATCACCCGCAACAACCTCGTCGAAAACAATCTCATCCACCACATCGGCGCCGGGATCTTGAGCGACATGGGCGGGATCTACACGCTCGGGATCCAGCCGGGCACGATTCTGCGGGGAAATCACCTGCACCACATCTCTTCGCACGATTACGGCGGCTGGGGTGTCTATCTTGATGAAGGTTCGGCCTACATCGTGGTCGAACACAACCTGGTGCACGACACGAAGGACGCCCCGTTCAACATCCATTACGGCCACGAGAATATCGTCCGCCACAATATCTTCGCCCGTGGGAGGCACGCGCTTGCGTCCGTCTATCGCGTCGAACCGGGGCATTTCAGCGCGAATTTCTTCAACAACATCCTGATCGGTCCAAGCGAGATGCTCTACCGCGGCGGCTACCGCGGCAACATCGCCTCCGGCGCATTGTTCGCCAATGCCAACTGCATCTGGTTCCCGGACGGCAAGGTCGCTCCGATCACCAATCCCGAAACGCACGCGAAAGAGGGGCATCCCGCGAAGTTCACTTTTCAGGCGTGGCAGAAAACCGGCCACGACCAGCTGTCGATCATCGCCAATCCGAAGATCACGGAAGGCCGGAAAACGTGGGCCTTGGCGGAAAATTCGTCGGCGATAAAACTTGGATTCAAGCCGCATGATTGGTCTCGGTGCGGGCCGAGACGGAGTAGCACGGGTCTTCGGACCCGTGGGTGAGCCGTTCGACGGGAGGGCCGGCGGCGGCATTTAACCGCGACCCGGCGCAAGTCATGGGTCGGAGACCCATGCTACTCCCCATTTTCGCTTTCGCTCCTCTGCGCTTTCACGATTCTATCGGTTTCGTGATACTCGATCCTTCCGTCCTCCGCGACCGCCTCATCCGCTGGGCGGATCAAAATTCCGGCAGCGGCCATCTCGCGGGACTCGCCGCCATGCTCGACCTTTTGGAAGCGAGCTTTTCGGCATTCCCCGAAGTCGACATCGAGCGAATGCCGTGTGCGGGCACCCAGGCCGAGGCGCTGCGGATTCGCTTCCGCCCGGAAGCTGCGCGGCAAGTCCTCCTGAGCGGCCATTACGACACGGTATACGGCGCCGATCATCCTTTTCAGCGCTGCGAGCTTGTCGACGAGCGCACGCTCCGCGGGCCCGGCGTCACCGACATGAAAGGCGGGCTCGTCGTCATGCACGCGGCATTGGGCTTGTATCTCCAATCCAACCCGCGCCACACCCTCGGCCTCGAGCTGCTCCTCACCCCCGACGAGGAGACCGGATCGTTCGGCAGCGGGGCGCTGATCGCCGAGGCGGCGAAACGGCACCAGCTCGGGCTTGTCTTCGAGCCCGCGCGTCCCAACGGCAGCCTGGTCCAGTCTCGGAAAGGCACCGGAAATTTCGTCGTGACCTGCCACGGGCGGGCCGGGCATGCCGCGAAGGCGCCGAGCGACGCCCGCAACGCGATTGCCGCGCTCGCGGAGTATCTGGTCGCGGCCCATCGCCTGCCCGCGGAGATGCCGGGGATCCTGCTCAATGTCGGGCTCATCCGGGGAGGCAGCGAGGCGACAAATGTCGTGCCGGATTTTGCGCAGGCGCTTCTCGATGTCCGGATCACGCGCGCGGCCGATCGCGAGGCGGTGCTGTCCCGGTTGAACGAACTCGCGGCTCCGATCAACGCGCGCGAAGGCCTGCGGATCGAGATCAGCGGAAGCTTCAACCGTCCGCCGAAGGAATGCGGCCCCGCGGAAGAAGCCGCGTTCGCAGTCTATCAGGAATGCGGCCGCGAACTCGGCCTCGCGCCGTTTTCGTGGATCCACGCCGGAGGCGGATCCGACGGGAATCTCCTCTCGGCCGCGGGCCTGCCGAATCTCGACGGCCTCGGAGTGATCGGCGATCACCTCCACAGCGATCGCGAGTATTGTGTCGTGCCGAGCTTGGTGGAACGCGCGCAGCTATGTGAGCTGTTCCTCAAACGCATTGCCGAGGGTAAGCTGATTTTGCCACAGAGTTCGAAGAGGTGACACCGAAGTCACAGAGCCAGACGCGTTCTGACCGCAATCAGTTGGAATGAGGCGCGGAAACGGAACCAATTTTGGTGCGGGACAGTCGTCAGTCCCCACGTGAATGACGCGATCGATAGCCTGACTCAAAACGTCATCGGAGCAGCGATAGAAGTTCACCGCGAACTGGGTCCCGGACTCCTGGAATCCGCCTGTCAGCGAGCTCTTGCTCACGAATTTGGAACGCGAAGGATTCCATTTGAGGAGCAGAAGCCGTGTCCGGTCACATATAAGGAGTTGCTGATCGAAGATGCCTACCGGCTCGATTTCCTGGTCGCCGGATGCGTGGTGGTTGAATTGAAAACAGTCGATGCATTATTGAAGATTCACCAAGCGCAGGTACTCACCTACTTGAGGTTTACCACGAGCCCCATTGGGTTGCTGATGAATTTTCGCTCAACGGTTCTCATCCACGGACTGCAGCGTCTGGCTCTGTGACCTCGGTGTCCCCTCTTCGATCTCGGTGGCACAATTCATTGCGTGGTCGCATCCCAGGCCTTGCCGGGGGGCTTTTCCTCCTTGTAACGCGTCCGGTAGGTCTGGTTGCTCGCGGCAAGTTTCAGGAACGTGTCGAGCGGGACGATCTCGGGTTTTTCCTCGAGGGCGTTCATGATGCTGATCACGCGCTTGATGCTGTTCGATTCGCGGACGTGCAGCAGCAGGTAATAGGGGCGCTCGGGATTGAGCCGCGCCAGCTCGTCGAGGTCCTCGACCGCGCTGGCTTCCGGACGATGCTCGTCGAGATAATAATCGTACGACATGAACGCCTGCCCGTTGCGCAGGTCGTAGGTGTGCGCGGCCGCATAACCATTGATGAAGCCGATGGCGTCGGGAACGTTCGCGTAATATTCGTCGACAACGCGCTTCGGCAGGTCGAAGTAACCGATGGGAATTCCGCGGTCCGTATGGTCCATGATCGTCACCGTGTGCTGGTCCATCAGCGGCATCAGCGCGTTCATCTCTTTCATCAATCCGGGGAACCGCTCGGGCGGCACCACGGCCGGATACATGTAGCCGGACTGGCCGCCGATGAAATAATCGTTCGGCGTCTTGTCCTTCGTGAACATCTCCATCGCCGCCGGATACCATTTCGCCCCGTCCACGCCGACCTCCCAGTTATAGGGAATCTGCCCGCGCTCGGGCTGCGTCCACGCGCCGATGCCCATGCTGTCGGACTGCACGAGGCAGATGTAGAATTTCTTCCCGGCCTGCAGGGTGTCCTTCCGCCCGACGTGATTGCTGTTCGTCAATTTGAAGCCGGGCGAAAAACCGATCTGGCTCATGAACGTGCCGTTCGGAAAGGAGTTCAGCCCGATCACCTTCAGGCCGTAGCTCGACGTCAGCGTGACCCACTGGCCCTCGGTGTCCTTCGCGTAGGAATGCCAGCCCATGATCCACGCCGTCGGCTTCATCTGCGCGAGGAGACGCCGGTGAAACGCGATCTCCTCGACGTCCTTCGGGTTGGCCGAGAGGTCGGTGACAAACGCCCCGAATGCGATCGCCAGGTCGGCCACGCCGGGCTCCATCACGGTGCCTGCGACACCGCCCATCCAGATCAGGTAGTCGCGGCTACACCTGGCCCAATATTGATCGTACGCCCATTGATAAATCTGCACGTCGCTTTGCCCCGTGAACTGCCCGCGAAAATCCGCCAGCGGTTTCAGCCCGTGTTTCTCCGCAAGCGGAATCAGACTTTCGTCGACGACGACCGCGCGCAGCACGCCGGCGGCGGTGAACGCGACGTTGAGGGAGGGACGGACTTTCCGGTCCCAAACGACGTAGCCCTTCGCGAAATGTCCGAGTTCCGCCAGCGCGGCGTCGGGGGTCGCGAGCCGGGTCCACTTCACGCCGTACCGCGTCGCATAAAAATCCCTGAGCGGATTGAAGTCATGGAAATGCCAGGTCTCCGGGTATTCGACGTACACGCGCGGCGCATCGGTGTTGGCGAGGCCCTGCAAGCCGATCAGCATCGCATTCTCGGGCAGCGCGCCGGCGATTTCCCAGTTGTCCTTGACCGGAAGGAGGAACGCCGCCTTCGGCGCCGGCCCGGCCACTCCCGGAATGGCGCGGAGCGAAACGGCGAGCAAACCTGCGACGCTGACGATGGCAAAAAAACGAGCGGACAGTTTCATGGCGGGGAAGGTCTGGGCGTTATTCGCGGGTGAAGAAGTAGACCATCGGCTGATCACGCGTGGATCGCAGTTCGTACTGCTTCAAGGTATGGCCGTCGGCGGAGAGCCGATATTCGTCATAGAGATGAACCGGATGGTCGCCCTGCTGGGCTTCGAGCCTGAACGTGGACTCGATCTTGAGCACGCGACCGGCGTCGAGCCATTCGCCGGTCACGTGTTTCTGGTGATCGCCCCCGATGTAGACGTTGGTGTACCAGGTATCGAGCCAGTAGCCGACCGGGTTGGCCGTCGAGGTGGCGCCGTCCGGCTTGACCGTCGTCGTGTCGCTCGCCTTGCGGTCGGCACCCCAGGCGAGATTGCGCACGATTACGACCTTGTCGGAATTCACGGTGATGGTCATCGACTCCTGATCCCAGGGCCGGATCGGCGTGCTACGGGCGACGTCGAGTTTCCACGTGCCCGCGAAACCCGGGGAAGGTCCGGCGCCGCCGAGCGGAGTTTCGACTGCGGCAAGAATGCCGAGACAGACTGCCAACATCGGAAAGGAGCGTAATTTCATGAGGACGAAAAACGAATGCCGCCCGAACCTTGGCTGAATTTCGAACCTGACAAGCCCGCGCCGCAAAAAATTCCTGGATCATTCATCGCGGCCGGCGGATTGCCTGCGCTATCCGGCGCCGGGCACGACGTAGAGAAACACGGCGGTCCAGTGGCAGGCGCTTCCGGCCATCACGCACACATGCCAGATGGCGTGGTGGTAGGGCAGGCCTTTCCAGAGATAAAACGCCGCGCCGCCCGTGTAGCAAAATCCGCCGGCGACGAGCAGCCAGATTCCCGCGCTCGGGAGCGCCTGGGAAAGCGGGCGCATGGCGGTGAGCACGAGCCATCCCATCACGATATAGATCAGGGTGGACACCACGCGAAAGCGGCCCGTGAACCAGAATTTCATCGCGACCCCGGCGAGGGCGAGGCCCCACACCACGCCGAACAGACTCCAGCCCCACGGGCCGCGCAGCGGGACCAGCAGGAAGGGCGTGTAGGTGCCGGCGATCAGCAGGAAAATCGCGGCGTGATCGAGTTTCCGGAGGAGGCGCTTGCGTCCCTCGTGCCGGAACACGTGATAGAGCGTCGACGTCGTGTAGAGCAAAACGAGGGTCGCCCCGAAAACCGCGGTGCTCGTCACCTGCCAGGCATCGCCTTCCGAGCTCGAGCAGGTGACCACGGCCACGAGTCCGATGATGCTCAGCACCATTCCGAGCGCGTGGGTGACGACGTTGGCCAGTTCCTCGCGCGGCGTGTAGGCACTGGCGGGAACCATGTCCGAACCTCGCGCCGGGCCGCGATCGCGGCAAGTGTTGTCATTAGAAATGCGCGTCATCATGAATCCCCCGCCAATGAAAAAACTGCTGCTCCCTACCCTCGTCTTTTTCGCGCTTGGTTTCTTCACGGCGCTCTCCGCGGAGGAGGGCAAAGTCGAAAAAGCGAAGGCGGTGGTGAAAGAAACGGCCGAGGAAATCGCCGCCGCCGCGAAGAAAGCCGCGCACGCCGCCAAGGAAAAATCGGGTGAACTTTACGACAGGGCGGCGCCGGGCGTCCGGCACGCCGCGGAGCTCACGAAGGAAAAGTCCGCGGAGGCCTACGAAGCGACAAAAAAGGCGGCGATCAAGGCGAAGGACAAAACCGTCGAAGCCGGCAAGGTCGCCGTCGAAAAAACCAGGGAAGCCGCGGCGGCGGCGAAGGAAAAGGTATCCGGGTCGGCGAAGAAGACGGACGAGGATACCGATCGGTAGAAAAGGCGGTGGCCGGATGCACCTCGAACCCCGACATCCCCCTGCTGGCGGCCGATTCATTTAACAGAAGACCGCAAAGGAAGCGAAGCGGCTCCGGTGGCGCCAAACCCAATGGGCCGGCCCAGCCAAATCCGGAACGATGGTCCCGCTCGAATCTCGGTCTCTTCGTGACCGTCGCGATCTCCGGCCAAGCTTCCGGCGCGCGTTTTAAGCGAACGCCGGCTGCAATGCGGGGGAGCGGAATTTTTTGAAGGCGATGATCCCGAGCACGACGAAAAGTGTCAGGACGGTTCCCTGCGCGATCGCGAACGGCGGCTCTTTCTGAGTGGGGGCGAGCGCATGCAGCGGGGCGATTTTCTGGAACGACTGCACGACGAGGACGAAGCAGTTGAAATATTGCGCGAGCACGGCCGTGACGACAAACGTGCCGCGCCAGCCGCCGGCGAGCTTGCGCGCGTGGAGCGCGAAATAGGCGACCAGCAGGAGGGTCGTCGAGATCACTCCCAGCACGAGGGCCGGGGTGACACCATGAAACGGGAAAAAGAAACCCGTGACGCTGGTCGTGAGGGTCATGGCGAGAAAAACGGCGTTCCAACCCGAACAAAACCTGCCTCGGGCCAATCCGACCGCGACGACAAAACCCGCCACGATCGCCGCCAGGCTGATCGCAACGTGAACCTGGGTGAAGGAATTCATGCTTTCGGCATGCGCCAAGTGCCGGTCGGGGTCGATTCCGATCGGCGCCAGGCATGGATCGGCGTTCCTGCTACGTACTTTTCGTCGCGCGATGCGTAGTTGCCGAATTCGCCGCCCGACGGTGTCCGCGCAGGCTCTCTTCCATGCAAATCAACGCCTCCTATCTCCCGAAGGTTTCAGACCAAGCCCGCCTTGCGGCCCTTGCCGAAGCGAGCCAGCTCCTCCAGGAGGTCGGCGCGGTGGCAACGGCGAAGAAAACCCGTTCCCTGGTGTCGGGATCTCGGTGGACCGGTGGCTTCCATCTCGGCCGCAATGGCCGACGCTGGTAACCGCCCGCCGAACGTCCCCGGCACCGGGGAGAACAAGGAGCCGCGTCACTGCGGCTCCTTTTGTTTTAGGGCATCTTTTGCGCCTGCTTCTGGCCCACCCTGCTGAGGCCTACTGGCAGGCTTCGCATTCGCCGCCGTTCCGCATGGCTTCGATGCTGCAGGTGGTTTTTTCGGCGGTGGTGAAGACTCGCTTTGTTTGGCCGGTAGGCACGGAGGGCAACGTCGTGGAACTGAGCGCCGTGGGCTGAACGCCAACCCCGGCATACGCCATCGGCGGGATCGTCATCTCCACGGCGACGGGCTGATGGCTGCCGCCGGCGTCGCCGCTGTTTTGGCCGCCGTCGGAGCCCTCTTTCACCGCGCCGCGCGTCTCCTTCTTCACTGCCACCGTGGCTTTCTCGATGTTCGAGGCGCCAAGGCTGCGGAGATAATACGTGGTCTTCAAGCCGCAGTGCCACGCATGGCGGTACATGTGGCTGAGGGTCTTCAGATCGGGAGTCTTGATCCAGAGATTCACGGACTGCGATTGGTCGATCCACTTCTGGCGGCGCGCAGCGGCGTCGATGATCCACTTGTGATCAATATCGAATGCGGTGAGGTATTTCGCCTTCAGGTCCGCGGGGACATTGGGGATGTCCTTCAGCTCGCCGTCGAAATATTTGAGGTTGTCGATCATCTCCTGGTTCCAGAGTCCGCGGACCTTGAGGTCCTTCACGAGGAACGGATTCAAGACGATGAACTCGCCGGAGAGGTTCGATTTGACGAAGAGGTTCTTGTACGTCGGCTCGATGCAGGGGGACGTCGCGGTGATGTTGGAAATCGTCGCAGTCGGCGCGATAGCGAGGACGTTGCTGTTGCGCATGCCGTGCTTCGCGATCTTCGCGCGGACGGGAGCCCAATCCATCTTGCCGCCGCGGGGGACCTCGATGGGCTGGCCGCGCTCCTGCTCGAGCAGGTCGACCGTGTCCTGGGGGAGGAGTCCCCTGTCCCACTTGGACCCCTTGTACGAGGAATACGTGCCGCGCTCGGCCGCGAGGTCGGAGGAGGCCTCGTAGGCGTAGTAGGCGATGGCTTCCATCGCCTCGTCGTTGAACTCGACGGCCTCGGGCGACGCGAAGGCGTGGCCGCGGAGGTAGAGCGCGTGGGCGAGGCCCATCACGCCGAGGCCGATGGGACGGTGACGGCTGTTGGAGGTCTTGGCGGCGACGGTCGGGTAGAAATTGATGTCGATGACGTTGTCGAGCGCGCGGACGGCCATACCGATCGTCGAGCGGAGCTTGGCGTGATCGAGCGAGCCGTCGGGCTTGAGATGGTTCTCGAGGATGATCGAGCCAAGGTTGCAGACGGCGGTCTCGTCGTTCGAGGTGTTGAGCGTGATCTCGGTGCAAAGATTCGACGAGTGGATGACGCCGACGTGGTCCTGCGGGGAGCGGATGTTGCAGGCGTCCTTGAATGTGATCCACGGGTGGCCGGTCTCGAAGAGCATCGAGAGCATTTTTTTCCAGAGCTCGATGGCGTCGATTTTCTGGCCGTAGATCTTGCCGTCCTCGGCGAGCTTCTCGTAGCCGAGGTAGGCCTCCTCGAATTTCGTGCCGTAAAGCTCGTGGAGATCCTTGCACTGGTTGGCGCGGAAGAGCGTCCAATGCTGGCGCGCTTCCATTCGCTTCATGAACAGGTCGGTAATCCAGTTCGCCGTGTTCATGTCGTGCGTGCGGCGACGGTCGTCACCGGTGTTTTTGCGCAGCTCGAGGAACTCGGTGATGTCGTTGTGCCACGTCTCGAGGTAGGCGCAGCCGGAGCCCTTGCGC
>JAQGON010000168.1 GCA_028293565.1 Verrucomicrobiota bacterium
AGCGTGCCGCGGATCTCACCGACGAACTGCGAACCCTGGGTGCGCAGGTTCTCCACGGCGCGCGCCTCGAAAACGATGGTGGGATGCTTCGCGACATCGAGCCACTTGTCGGAGTGGAGATGATCGCCCATCATCGGGTTGCCGACCGTGAGTGAACCGCTCTCGAGCGTGATGCGGCCCCTGGTGGCTTCTGGATTCGTGGGATCGAAGTCGACCCGACCGGAGATGCCGGTGGCCGTGCCGGTGATCGACTCGAGCGGCGCATCGAGCTTGAACTGAACGTTATTCACGCCCTTCGGATCCTTGAAATCAAACGAGCGCGGGGCGGCCTGGCTGGCCAGAGCGGTCGCGGCCAGCGCAACGGCGAAATGAAACGAGGTGACGATGCGGGATGTTTTCATGGAAAAGAGAAATGGTTTTTGTGTTCACGCTTTGCGGGAGAAAGAGCGGCGCTGGGCGAGCACGCTCAGTCCCGCGGCGGCGAAAGCCACGGCGGCGGCCAGGAGCGGAACCTCGATGCCGGCTACGAAGGCGTTGCGTCGTACCGGAAAATCGATGCCCGTGATTTCATCGCGCTGCACTGTCACCACGCTCGTCTGAGTCCAGCCGAGGCGGGCGCCACTGCGGGCCCAGAGTCCGAGACCGGCGAGCAGGATAATGAGAGCCGAAGCGCGCAACGTGCGCACAAGGAAGATTTTGGTTTTCATGGAAGGAGGGAGAGTGATTTTCCGCCGTGGTGTCATTCGTTCCGGGCGGCGCTGTCCCAACTGGTGAGCGCGACAAGGGCGGCGAGAATGAGGATGACGGTGATCATGGAAGCGATGGTTGACGGTGGGCGGTGCTCGTTGGGAACGGCGTGAGAATATCCGAAGGGCGCGCGCCTGCCCAATGCCGTGTTTTTGTCCTCGCTCATACTTTTGGTAATCGCTCGAATTCCCCGGTGGAACTTCGGCACCTGCGTTACTTCGCCGCGGTCGCGGCGCACGGCAGCTTCAACCGCGCCGCGAACAACCTGCATCTCACCCAGCCGGCGCTCAGCCGGCAGGTGAAGGATCTGGAGGATGAGCTGGGCGTGCCGCTTTTTTTGCGCGGCAAAAACGCGGTGACGCTGACGGCGGCGGGTGAGCTGTTTTACGAGGAAGCGCGGGATCTTCTCGCCCGGGCCGATCAGGCGATCCAACGCGTGCGCGGTGAGGCGCGCAGCGAAATCCTGCGCGTGGGCTATGCCCCGTCGCTCAGCACCGGCATCATGCCGGGCGCGCTCGAGAAATTCCAGGCCGCGACGCCGCGCGTGCGCATCGAGCTCGCCGATCTGGCGCCGCGCGAGATGGTGGAACTGGCGAGGAAGGGTCGCCTCGATCTGCTGATTGCGCCGTCCGGCGTTGAGTCGGAGCTGCCGGTGTTCCAATGGACCGAGCTGCGGCGCATGACCCTGGTCTTGATCATGCCTGCGACCCATGCTCTCGCGAAGCTGAAGAAGATCGCGCCCTCCCGCCTGCACGATCTGCCGCTGATCGCCCTTGGCCGTGAAAATTTTCCGGAATACGCCCCGCGCATGCGGACCCTCCTGCGGCCGTTCGGCGTCGTGCCGCATTTCGTATCCTCGGTGAACGACGGCATATCGGCGTTGTTTGTCGCGCTGGAGGCAAACAATGCGGCGGCGCTCATGGCCGATGGGATTGAATGCGTCATGCCGCGGTCGCTGATCATGCGGCCGTTCTCGCCTGCGCTGCCAAATATCGCGGTGAACATCGGCCTTCCCGCGGTGCGGCCGAACCCGCATGCCGAGACATTTGCCCGCCTGCTTCGCGCGGAAGCGGAGCGCGCAAAAGCGGTGCGGCGTTGACCTGATTACTTGCGCGCCGCGCGGACCGCGGGAACAACCTGCGTTCCAAGAATCTCGATCGCTCGCAGGGTCTGGGCGTGGGACAGCGCCGCCACGCTCATCTGGAAACTCACGCGCGCGAGACCGCCGAGGGTGGAGTCCAGCGCGAGGATTTTTTCCGCGACCGTGGCCGCGTCCCCGATCAGGTAGGCTCCTTCCGGGCGTCGGCCCGCGTCGAATTGGGCGCGCGTTGCCGGGGCCCAGCCCCGCTCGGCGCCGATCTGCGTGAAGCTTTCCGCCCAGCCCGGAAAAAACTCGTCGGCGGCGCGCGGGGTGGTGTCCGCCAGATAACCGAGTGCATGGACGCCCACCTTTAGTTGGGCGGGGGCATGTCCGGCGCGCCGTCCCGCCTCGCGGTAGAGGTCGATCAGCGGACGGAACCGGCGCGGTTCACCGCCGATGATGGCGACCATGAGAGGCAGGCCCAGCAGGCCGGCGCGGACGAAGGAGGCCGGCGTGCCGCCGACACCGAGCCAGACTGGCAGAGGGTTTTGCACCGGGCGCGGGTAGACTCCCTGTCCGGTCAGCGCCGGGCGGTGTTTGCCGGACCAATGGATCTCGGTGCCTTCGCGCAGCTTCAGGAGGAGATCCAGCTTTTCGGCGAAGAGCGAATCGTAGTCCTCCAGCTCGAGGCCAAACAAGGGGTAGGCTTCGACGAACGATCCCCGGCCGGCGATGATTTCCGCCCGGCCATTCGAGATCAGGTCCACCGTCGCGAACTCCTGGAAGACGCGTACCGGATCCGCCGCGCTGAGCACCGTCACGGCACTCGTGAGCCGGATGTTGCGGGTGCGGGCGGCGGCAGCCGCGAGGATGACCGCCGGGGCGGAATCGGCGAAATCCGCCCGGTGATGCTCGCCCACGCCAAAGACGTCGACGCCCGCCTGATCGGCGTGCTCGATTTCCTCGAGCAGTTGGCGGATGCGGTCCGCCGGCGCGGGCGCGATCCCCGTGACAGGGTCTTTGCGCGTGGCGACAAAGCTGTCGATTCCGATTTGCAGGGGCGTTCCGGGCGAGGGTCGTGACGGCATCGGCCACAGTAAGCGATAAACGCTGTCGCGCCCAATGCCGAGTTATTGGCCTCGTTCATACCAAAGGTAAGAGCATCGCGGTGGAGGCTCCGCCTCGCACGACGTTGACTCGCCGCCGCCGGTCGCAAACGATTGGGCGAGGAATGAACGAACGGCAGGAGGATCTTTTCGGACTGTTCTCGCCTGCGGCCGGGGTGCACAGGGTTCCCCCCGCGGAACCGCATCGCGCCGGGGAGGAGATCGTTTTTCAACGCAGTCACCGGGCGCAAAATTACCGGCTGACCCTGCGCCGCGACGGCACCGCGGTGGCGACCATTCCAGCGCGCGGCTCCGAGCGCGAGGCGTGGCGGTTTATCGAACGGCACCGCGACTGGCTCGCGCGGGCCCGCGAACGACAGCAGCGCCGCCCGGCCGCCGCGGAAGTCTGGACCATCGGGACCCATCTCCTCTGGCGGGGAGAAATGACCCCGGTGCGGATTGCCGCGGCGGGCGAGCGCGCGCAGGTGTGTCTCGCGGCCGACGTATTCCGGGTGCCCCAGCTCGACGGCGATTTGCGGCCGACGCTCGAGGCGCATTTCCTGCGCCGGGCAAAAGTCGAGTTGCCGGCCAGAACGTGGGAACTGGCAGCGCTGACGGGCTCCGACGCCCGGCATGTCGTTGTGCGCAACCAACGTTCCCGCTGGGGATCCTGCTCGGCGAACGGCACGATTTCGCTCAATTGGCGGCTGGTGCAGACCCCGGATTTCGTGCGCGACTACATCGTTTACCACGAACTCATGCATCTGCGGGAAATGAACCATTCCGCGCGATTCTGGGCCCGCGTGGAGGAAGTCTGTCCGGACTGGCGCGACGCGGAGCGCTGGATCAAGCGCAACGGGACACTCGTCGGGCTTTGAGCGGCGCCCCGGACCCGCTGGGTTGCGGCGGTTACCGCCAGTCGAGCAGCTCGACTTCGAAGATGAGAGTCGCCTTCGCGGGGATTTCCGGCGGATGGCCTTTTTCGCCATAGGCCAGCCAGTAGGGGACGATCAGCGTGCGCTTTTCTCCCTTGTGCATGGTGGCGAAGCCTTCATCCCATCCGCGGATCACCGCGCCGGCGCCGAGTCGGAACGTGAACGGCGCGCCCCGCCGGTACGAACTGTCGAACGACGTGCCGTCGAGCAGGCGCCCATCGTAATGGCAGATGACTTCGTTGCCCGGGCTGGGCATCGCCTCGCTCGTGCCCGGCGAGCGCACGACATACTGCAAGCCCGACGCGGTTTTGTGCGCGTTGCCGTAGGTTTTGGCGATCAACATGGCGTCGTCGGTGCTGAATTGCGGACGCTCGTTGTTCAGCGCTTCGCGCATGGCCTTGTTGATCGGACGGCCCGGGTCTTTGCGCGCGAGGATGCCGGAACGAGTGACTAGCGCGCCCGTGAGCAGCATGACGCCCAGCAGGATCAGGACAAGGATGCTTCGCATAACGTACGGGATTTAGCCGCACGGCCGGCCATTGCAATCTGGGAGGGACGCAGGGGTGAAATCGCCGCCTTGCGCGCCCTCATCGCGCGACCGCCGGCTTCGACAATATATCGAGGGCGACGGCCGTCAGGCTGGCGACACCGGTTTTGATCGTCGGCTCGGGCAAGGGCGCGAACTTGCTCGAATGCAACGAAGGCAGCGGCGTGCCCGAGCGTTCGCTGTCGGCAACCTTTTTTGGGTCAACGGCGCCAATGCGGAACAGACAGATGGGAATCTTCTCCTCGGTCCGGCCGAACCGGCCGAAGTCCTCGCCGCCCATTTCGGCATCGATGGTTTTCACATTGGCGTTTCCCCACCACGCGGTCAGCACGCCATGGATCCGCCGGGTCAACGCGGGATCGTTGTAGGTGGCGGGAGTGAATTCCGATTCCGCGACGGCGACGAGCGGCATCCGGTCTTCGGGGATGCCGGCCGCAATCGCCTCGCCGCGGCAAATGCGTCTGACGGCCTCCAGCGTCTGAGTGCGGACATGGTCGGCATAGGAGCGGATCGTGAGCTGAAGCTTCACCTCGTCAGGGATGATATTGTGCTTCGTGCCGCCATGGATTGAGCCGACGGTGACGACGGCGGGATCCACCGGACGGGTTTCGCGACTCACGATCGTTTGCAACGCCGTCACGATGCGGGCCGCGAGGACGATCGGATCCTTGGTCGCATGGGGATAGGCGCCGTGGCCGCCCACGCCGCGCACGGTGATGTCCACCGAATCGACGTTCGCCATGGCGAAACCCTCGATCGTTCCAACCGTGCCAGCGGGAAGCGTCGCGCTGTCGTGAATCGCCACGGCGAAATCCGGTTTTGGGAAACGTCGATAGAGGCCGTCCGCCAGCATGGCGCGCGCGCCAATCCCGCGCTCCTCGGCGGGCTGGCCAATCATCACCACCGTGCCGGACCAAAGATCCTTCATCGCGGCGAGATTGCGGGCCGTCCCGGCGAAAACCGTCATGTGAATATCATGGCCGCAGGCATGCATCGTTGCCACCTCGGCGCCCGACGGATCGGTTACCCGGACCTTGCTGGCGTAGGGCAGGCCGGTTTCTTCGAGCACGGGGAGCGCGTCGAGGTCGGTGCGGAGCAGCAACGTGGGTCCGGGCCCGTTCTTCAACACCCCGACTATCCCATAGCCACCGACTTTTTCGGTCACTTCAAAGCCCGCGGCCCGCAGCTCGCGCGCCACGA
>JAQGON010000187.1 GCA_028293565.1 Verrucomicrobiota bacterium
CGTTGATTAGTCATTGTATCGGTTCTCCACGGCATGCGCTCTTCTCTTCAAAGCTCGCATGCTTAGCGACCAACCTGGATACGATGTCCTGAAACAGTTGTGAGTAGGATGTCCTGAAACCGGACCCACCGCCGCGAGTTTCCTCGCGACGCCAGAATTTTCCAGCCACTCCCTTCTCATTCTCCGTCTCATTCTCGGTCTCTGTCTTCGTCTCCGTCTTCGTCTTCGCCCTCCTTCACCGTGCCTTCCTCCGCTCCTCGCACCGCGATCTTCCTCGCCTTCGCCGCAATTTACGTGATCTGGGGCAGCACCTATCTCGCGATTCGCGTCGCGGTGGAAACGCTGCCGCCCTTCGCGATGGCCGGCGTCCGCTTCATTCTCGCGGGCGTCATTCTGTACAGCTGGCTCGCCTTCAAGGATCGCGCGAGAGCCACACCGCGCCAATGGTTCGACAACCTCGTCGCCGGCGCGCTCCTGCTGGTCGGCGGCAACGGGATCGTCGTCTGGGCCGAGCAGGCGATTCCGTCGGGCACCACGACGCTGATCATTTCGATCAGCCCCCTGTTCATGGTGCTCCTCGACTGGGGCCTGCCCTCCGGTTCCCGTCCGAGCTGGCCGACTCTTGCCGGCCTGGCTCTCGGGTTCGGGGGATTGCTCCTGCTCATTGGCGGAGCCGCGGCCGGCGGCGCCGCCATCGATCCGTGGCGTTGCGCCGGCCTGATGGTCTCGTGCGTCTCCTGGTCGGCCGGCTCGCTTTATTCGCGTTACGCCAGAAATCCGGTCGAGCCGATGACCGCCGCCACGCTCCAGATGCTCCTCGGCGGCCTGATCATGCTCGCGATCGGGCTCGTCCGCGGCGAACTCACGGCGTTTCATTCCGGCCTGCTTACCACCCGCTCGGTCATCGCGTGGAGTTATCTCGTCGCCGCCGGCTCGCTCGTCGCGTTTCCCTGCTATGTTTATCTCCTGAAACACACCTCCCCCGCCCGCGTTTCCACCTACGCCTACGTCAATCCGCTCGTCGCCGTTTTCCTCGGCTGGCTCATCCTCGCCGAGCCGATCGACACCCGCACCCTGGTCGCCTCCGCCATCATCATCGCCGCCGTCGCCATCATCACGACCCAGAAAGGCAAGGCCGCCCTGCCGCCGCGACCCGTTCCCCCGGCGGTGACGAACCGCGCCTGACGCCAGTCCGGAATCCTTCTCCCATGAAACCGCGCCGCCCGCGAACCGTCCGCCGCAGGCCATGAAAATCCGCATCGCCCTCGTCGGCGATTATTCCCCGGGCGTGATCGCCCATCAGGCAATCCCGCGCGCGCTGGAACTCGCCGCGGCGGCCGAGGGCCGGCAGGTGACGTGGGACTGGCGCCACACCGCTTCAATCCCGGACACGGGACACGAGCTCGACGACTTCGCCGCGGTCTGGGTGGTTCCCGCGAGTCCGTACGCGCGGCCCGAGGGCGCCCTGTCCGCGATTCGCTGGGCCCGGGAAAATCGCCGCCCGCTCCTCGCCTCCTGCGGCGGATTCCAGCACCTGCTGATCGAGTTTGCGCGCCACTGCGCCGGCATCGACGGAGCCGATCACGGCGAGACCAACCCGGCCGGAGACCGGCTCGTCGTCGCCGCGCTCGCGTGCTCGCTCGTCGAGCAGGAGGGGCCGATCCGGTTTTCAACCGGCAGCCTGCTGCGAAGGTGGTACGGCCGGGACACCGCCACCGAGGGCTACCATTGCCGCTACGGGCTGAATGCGGCGTACCGCGCGCAGCTGGAGGCAGCCGGACTGCGCTTCACGGCCTTTGACGACGAAGGCGAAATCCGCGGCGCGGAACTGCCGGCTGCCGTCCATCCGTTTTTCGTCGGCACGCTTTTCCAGTCCGAACGCGCCGCCCTCCGCGGCGAAATTCCTCCGCTGGCGCGCGCGCTCGTCCGGGCCGCCGCGGAATCTCAGGCCGCAAGACCCGGCTGACGATCGAGCCATTTCTTCAAGGTCGCGGCATCGCGCAGAAAATTCTCCGGCGCGTCGCCTTCGACGAATTCGAGCATCGCATGCCGGTCCCGCGCATCCCGGGCCGCGACCCCCAGAAAATCGCGCCAGCGCGCCGCACCTTCGCCCAGCGGCAGACGGACGGTCGACGATGGCTTCCAGTGATAAACATGGAGGTGGGTGACGCGGGGCAGAAGCCGGCGCAGGTCCTCGGCGCAACCGGCGGTGTCCCGGTCCAGCGGCGGCTGCCAGTAGGTGAAAAGATTGGCATGGCCGACTTCGTCGAGCAATCGCGCGGCCGAGTCCGCCGTGTCCGTCAGCGTTCCATTGTGGAACTCGAGCGAGACCGTCACTCCGCTCGACCCGGCCGCGGCGGCAATCCGCCGCAGGTCCGCGACGACGCTGGCCCGCATTTCCGGACCCGAAGCCGCCGAGCCGGCCGTGCCCGCCCAAACGCGGATCGTCGGGGCCCCGAGCTCCAGCGCGCTCTCGAGCACCTGCCCGAAGGGGAGTCCGTTCGATTCGCTCTGCCCGGCGCGATAATAGCTGCCGTAGGCCGCGACGGACAGGCCCGCTTCGATGGTCAGTTCGCGGACCTCCCGCGCCCGGGCGACGTTGCCATGCGGCACGTGAATGTCCCCGCCCCATTCAATCCCATGCAGTCCCGCCTGCCGCACCAGCGCCACGATCTGCGCCGGCGGCAGCGCCCGAAATGTGATGGAAACCAGTCCCGGATGGATCACGCCGGAACGCTGGGCCGGCGGGCAACCGCTTGCCAGACCGGAAAACCTGCGGCAGGTTTTCCGCGGTCCCCCGTCCCGTCGTGAAACACCGTCTTCCCATTTTGCTCGTCGCCCTGGCTGGCCTGCTTGCCGGGTGCAGCACGATCGACAGCCGCATCAAGGAAAACCCGGCGCTGTTCTCGTCGCTCGACCCCCAGACGCAGGCCGACCTGCGCAAGGGCGGTGTCCAGGTCGGATACACCAGCGACATGGTTTATATCGCGCTCGGAGCGCCGGACGAACGCAGCGAACGCGTCACGTCCGCTGGCCGGGAAACCGTCTGGATCTACACGACGACCTACGAGGAATACGCCGGCACCGCCCACGTCGGGTACCGGCGGGTCTTCGTCCGCAACCCGAGAACCGGCGCGGCCGCCGTGTTTCTCGAACCGGTCTACAGCGATGTCTATCAGGATCGCACCGAGGAGCGGATCCGGATCACCTTTCGCGACGGCCGCGTCGTCGCGATCGAGCAGACGAAGTAGCGCAGGCGCGCCGCCCGCTCCGATGCGGCGGCATCGGCCGCTTCGCCTCCTTGCTTCAAATTCGGGCGCTCCCCGCCTCGCCACGGCCGGACCGGGATTGCGCGGGGCGCCGCCCAAACTAAGGTCAGCGCATGCAAAACGAAACCTCCGCCGCGCCCGCAGCGAAGCTGCTCTCGCCGCGCCGCAAGACCACCCAGGCACGCTCCATCGCGGAACTGGCCCGCGAACAGCTCGCCCATTTTCACCTCGACCCGGCCTCCGCCGCCGGTGCTCCGCTGCTGCGCCTGGCCGAGCGCCTCTATGCGGCGCACGGCGACCTGACCGAACTGTGGGACGCCACCCTGCGCGAGCTGCCGCGCCTGCCGCGCGGCGACCGCATCGCCCTGTTCAACGCGAAAAAGTTCCTCGCCTTCCAGCTGGCGAAGCTGCTCGACACGCTCCAGAACCCGACCCGGGCGGTGCACCAGGGCCTCGGACATTCGATGGCCACCTCCCTGGCCAAGGGGCCCTACCCGACGTTCGACAACGTCGCGGCGATCTTCTCGGCGAACCCGGTCATCACCCGCACGGCCACCTACATTTTCGCGTGCACCGAATGGATCGACGACGCCTTCCAGGGCCGCGAATTTCTCCACGAGATCTACTCCCGCCTGCTGAACCCCACGGCGATCTCGCTCGCGAACCACATCGTCGACATCGAAGCCGGCGCGATGTCGGGCGAATATCTCGCCTGGAATTTCAACTCCGGCATGGCCGCGATCGACGGCATCCTTTCCCATCTGGTCGGCTATGAGGACATCGTGCTCGCCTCGCGCAATGTGTACGGCGGAACCTACCAGCTCCTCCACGACTGGTTCGCCAAGAAGTCCAACCTGAACGTGGGCGTGGAATTCTTCGACGGCGCGGAAGCCGCCGACTTCGACCGCGCCCTCGCCGCCGTGAAAATCAAATACGGCGCGCGCCTCTCGTCCGGCCGCGCCGTCTACGTGTTTCTCGAAAGCCCCTGCAATCCGCATGGCGTCTTCCTCGACGTTCCCGCGATCTGCCGCTCCGCACACGCCTCCGGCCACACGGTCATGCTCGATGCGACGGTCGGCACGCCGTTCCTCGTGCGACCCCTGCAGCAGGCGGATCCCGCCGGCCGGCCGGATTACGTCATCCACAGCTACACCAAGGACCTCGTGGGCAACGGCGACACCACCGCGGGCGTGGTGATCGGCCGGAACGCCGACATGTTCATGCCCAAGGGAGAGCCCGGCTGGGACCGGACGCTGTTCTGGAATGTCTACTATGTGAAGGGGGCGTTTCTCGACGCCGACAAGGCCTTCGAGGTGCTGTCGGGAATGAAGACGCTCGAAATGCGCGTCCTCAAGAAGTGCATCAACACCGTCATTCTCGCGCGCTGGCTGTCCGCCCATCCGCTCATCAGCGTCAGCGGGCCCGCGAATCCCGACGACCCGAATCGCGCCGTGTGCGACCGTCTCTCGTACCTCGGCCTGCCGGCGGCGCTGTTCACGATTCACTTCGAGCGCGCGGGCCTGGACCGAATGACGTTCGAGCGGTTCTTCGACAGCCTCTCCCCGATGTTCGGCCACATGGTTTCGCTCGGGCAGAGCAACACGGTCATCCTCTGCCCGGCGCTGACGTCGCACAGCGAGCTCGGGCCCGAGGCGCTGCGCGCCGCGGGAATTTCACCGACCACGATCCGCATCTCGGTCGGCGACGAGGAGGCGCGCGAGCTGATCGCCGGGTTCCTCGCCACGGCGCGGCTGGCGCTCGATCCGATGAAGCCCGGGTTCACCGCGCAATTCCCGCAGGGCGAGGCGATCGATCGGCTCTGCGACGACGTCTATCTCGACATCCACCGCCGCCATGCCCTCGCCCGGCCCCGCTTTGCGAGCTGCCTGAAGTAGCCGCCCGAAACCGGAGTTTCACCGCAAAGGGCGCGAAGCCCGCGAAGCTTCAAACCCAATCCAAACCGGTTCCGATCTTCGCGGGCTTTGCGCCCTTTGCGGAGAAAATTGCCCGGGACAGGGTCAAGCGCCGAGCATGAGCACGGCCTTGAAAAACAGGAGGATGAAGACCACGAGCCCGCAGCAGCCCAGGAATCCCAGGGTGTCCTGCCGGTCCCATTTCGTCAGCTCCCAGTTCGAACCCGGAAACAGCTTCCGGTCATCGAAGCGGCGGGGGCTGGCATAGCTCCGCTCCACTTCCCGCGCGTCCTCCTCCAGCGTCGCGGCCACCGGGGTTTTCAGCCGCACATAAAAACGATCCACGCGTGCCCGGTCCGTCGGCTGCGTCAGCAGGCTGACCACGATCAGGATGACCACCGGCAACAGCGCATCGACCACGTAGCGGATCGTCATCAATCCCGCCGGGCCAAACTCGGTGACGTCCACGCCGCCGAGCGAAAGAAGATAAACCTCGGCGCGAAAAAGACCGACGCCGGTCCTGGGCGAATTCAGATCGCGGCGATCCGTGCGCACGACGCCTTCCTCGAAGAAGACCGAGACCGGCTCGATCACCTGGGTCCGGATGAGCGCCTCGCCCACGGCCTTCGCCCGGCCCGCGGCCACGTCCGCGGCGGTCGCGACGTCCGGACGGGTGACGGTGCGCTCCTTCGTCATGAGGGTGAGCGCGCCGGAACGCGCCAACGCCGGGATCGACGGCACAATCCACGGAATCACCGCGATGAAGATGAGCGTCGCGATGACCTGCACGCGCACCGCCGTTTCGGTGAGGCGGCGCCACAGGAAAAGCAGCGTGATCGGCACACCCCAGACGACGAGCAGCACGATCGCGAACTTCAGCAGCGCAATGACACTGTTGAGGTAGAGCCCGATCCCGATTCCCAAGCCCAGCATCACGGGAACCGTGAGCCGGGCAACGATCATGTAATGCTTCTCGGGCCTTCCCGGGAAAAGCGGCTCGTAGAGATTCTTCACCACCAAGCCGGCAAGGACGACCGAACTGGCGCCGAGGAGCGCGAGTTTTCCGCCGAGGATGCCGACGATCATCACGCCAATGAGCCCGACCGGGAGCAGCGCCCGCGTGAGCAGGCCCCAGGTCTGGTCGGGGTCCGAGAGGTTCGGACCGAACAGCGCGATGGCGATCAGGCCGCAGAAACACCAGGCAATCGTCACGAAGCGCTTGCTGAAGCCCCCGGTGACCCCGCCGATGCGCGCCGCATATTCGTTCTTCGCGGAGCCGGCGATCGTCATCCCCGCCTGTGAGCCGACGATTCCGACCAGCTGCACCAGCAGCAGCGCGCCAATCGAATACCACGTGTACTCGCTCGCATGGCCGCCGCCGAAGACGTTGAACATCACGTCGGGCACTTTTTCGTGGAGTCCCCGGACGCCGCCGATTTTCGCGAGGCCAAAGGGGATCAGCACGATCGAAATCACGATCACGAGCACCGCCTGCACGGCATCGACCACCGCCGAGGCCTTGAGCCCGCCGAGCATCACGAACGCCGCCACCAGCGCCGACGAGACCAGGTAGAACGGCACCGGCGAAAGATAGGAAACATAGGGCTGAAGCTCCCCGCGGTCGTAGAGTCCCTTCAACAGCTCGTAACGCAGGATTTTTTCCGGCGACAGCGTCGCGGCGAGCCGCTCGCCGCGCAGGCGGGAGAACTCCTGGTAGTTGTTCACCTTTTCCTGGTCGGCGGCGGTGTAGGCGGACTGCGGCTTCACCATCATCGGCTGCAGCGTCTTCAGCGCGACCACGTTGCCGCCCGCGATGCTCACCACCGCCATCAAGATCGTGCTGATCGCGTAGAGCGTCGCCAAAAACCTCCGGCCGAACCGATCCTGGAAAAGGTCCGCCATCGTCGTCAGCCGAACCCGGCGGAACCAGACGTAGGAGAACCAGTAGTACGGCGTCAGGAACAGCGTGATCAGCGCCAGCCATGCGCCGCCGGCGCCCTGGCGATAGACGGAGCTCGCCGTCGTCGTCGCCTGACCGGGGTCCGTCATGTTCCCGAAGTTCAGGAAAAACTGGAACCACTTTCCCAGCGAACGGCCGCCGAGGAAAAAATCACTCTCGCCTTTGACGTTCGCCGAGTGGGCCTTCCCGATCGCCAGCACCGTCACGATGTACGTGATAAGAATCAGGGAATCGATCCAGTGCAGGCCGAACAGGGTCATGAGGTGGGGAAGGCGAACGCCGGGACCAGTTCCCGCGAGGAGTCATTTACACCGGGCGCATTTGCCGCCTGCAAGCCCGGCCTTCTGGAATAATCGCCGGACTCCCCGACAAAACTACTGGTTGATGTCGTTGTCCTTCGTCTCGCGGACAAAGATCGCGCCGACGACAAACGACATCGCGGCGATCGCGATCGGATACCAGAGGCCGGCATAGATGTCGCCGGTGAACACCACGATGCTCGCCGCGATCAGCGGGAGGAATCCGCCGAACCAGCCGTTCCCGATGTGGTACGGCAGCGACATCGACGTGTACCGGATCCGGGTCGGGAAAAGCTCGACCAGGAACGCCGCGATCGGGCCGTACACCATCGAGACATACACCATCAGGACCGTGAGCAGCGCGACCACCGCCACGCGATCGATGCGGGCCGCGTCGGCCGCCTTCGGATAGTTCGCGGGAGCCAGCGCGGCCTCGTAGGCCCTGGCGTCGAAGCCATTCACCGTCACCGCACCGACGCTCAACACGAGCGGCGCGGCGCCGGCGGGCGCCAGCTTGAACGGAATGCCCCGGTTGTTGAGCAGTGTGCGCGCCTCGTCGGTCGCCGACTGCGCCCGTTTCAGGCCGACGATTTTTCCGGCGGCATCCCGCACCGCTTCCATCGTCAGCGCGAGGCCGCCGCGGAATTCCGCGGTGTGCAGGACCACCGGCGTCCGCACCATCGCGTCGGCCAGGGCCGGATTCGCGGCGCGGGTGAGGCCGTGGAAGATCGGCTGATACGTGAGCGCCGCCAGCAGGAAACCCGAGAGCATGATCCGCTTGCGGCCGATCCGGTCCGAAAGCCACCCGAAGAAAACCAGGAACGGCGCCCCGATCAGCAGCGCGACACCGATCAGGAGATCGGTGGTCTCGTAATCGAGCTTCAGGGTCGCGCTCAGGAAATAGAGCGCATAAAACTGGCCGGCGTACCAGACCACGCCCTGGCCCGCCGTCGCGCCGAACAGCGCCCGCAACACGAGCTGGCCGTTGCCCCAGCGGGCGAAACTTTCCGTGAGCGGCGCCTTCGACGTCCGGCCCTGCGCCTTCATCTCCGCGAAAACCGGCGACTCCTCGAGCTTGAGGCGGATGTAGACCGAGATGAGGAGGAGGAGGATCGAGACGAGGAACGGCACCCGCCAGCCCCACGCGGCGAATTTCTCGGAGGTCATGACATGCCGCGTCAGATAGATGACTGCCAGCGAGAGAAAAAAACCGAGAGTCGCCGTCAGCTGGATCCAGCTCGTGAACAACCCGCGCTTCCCCGCCGGCGCATGCTCCGCGACATAGGTGGCTGCCCCGCCATATTCGCCCCCGAGCGCGAGGCCCTGGGCCAGGCGCAGCACGACGAGCATGATCGGCGCCCAGAAACCGATCGAGGCATAGGTGGGCAGCACGCCCACCAGCGCCGTGGCGAGCCCCATCACGACGATCGTCACGAGGAAGGTATATTTCCGGCCGATCAGGTCCCCGATGCGCCCGAACACGAGCGCGCCAAACGGCCGCACCGAAAACCCGACGCCGAACAGCGCGAGGCTCGAAAGGAATCCCGCCGTCTCGTTGCCCGGAGGAAAGAAAAGTTTTCCGAAAAAGACGGCGAGCGTGCCGTAGATGTAGAAATCGTACCACTCGAAGACGGTCCCGAGCGAGGACGCGAAAACAACGAGACGGTGCTTGCGATCAAGCGTGGCGGAGTCAGCCGGGGAACTCATGGGGCAGGCCCACTCAGCGATTTTTGCCCGCGGGGCGCAAGCCGATGTGATTCGAAAGACCTGGGCCACCCGGGCCTGTCTTCACGCCTTGCCCCGTCGGGGCGCCCCTCGGCCCTTCCCTAATTCAGCGGCGCGGCCGTCTCCCGCTTCAGGCTCCGCGTCATCAGCGCGTTGATCGCGTTCGCTGCGGGGCGGTTTTCGAACAGGATGCCATGCATCTCCCGCATGATGGGCGCCTCGATCTTCCGCTCGAGGCAAAGGCCGTGGAACGACTCCGTGGTCTTGTAGCCCTCGACGACAGTCTTCCGCCCGGTCATCAGCGCCGCGACGCTCTTGCCCGTCCCGATCTCGTAGCCGAATTCGCGGTTCCGGCTCCAGACGCCGTGACACGTGGCCACCAGGTCGCCGAACCCGCTCAAGCCATAGAACGTTTCCGGCCTGGCCCCGAGCGCGACGCCGACCCGCACCATCTCGGCCAGCGCCCGGGTCAACAACGCCGCGCGCGTGTTGTCGCCCAGCCTCAGGCCGTCGCAGCACCCCGATGCGATCGCATAGATGTTCTTCAGGCTGCCGCCGTACTCGACGCCCGGCAGGTCGTCGCCCGTGTACACGCGGAGGGTCGCCGTGCTCAGCGCCGCCTGGACTTCGCGGAGGCTCTCCGCCGTCGCATCCGCCGCGAGCACCATCGCCGCCGGGAGACCGCGCGCGACCTCGCCCGCGTTCGTCGGTCCGGTGAGCATCCCGGACGGAATGCCCGGCAGCGCCGCCGCGATGACCTGCGAGGGACGCAGGTGCGTGCCCAGTTCCAGGCCCTTGGCCAGGCTCACCACCATCCGCGGACGCCCGTCCTTCAGGTGCTCGCCAATGCGCCGGCTCGTCTCGCGCAGCGCCTGCGACGGACAAGCCACCAGCAGCACGTCCGCGCCTTGGAGCGCCGACGACAAGTCATCGGCGACCACCACCTCGGGAGGAATCGCGATCCCGGGCAGGTAATCCGCGTTCTCGCGGGTCGCGGATAATTTCTCCGCCTGTTCGCGGCGGCGCGGCACGAGCGTCACCGGCTGCCCGGCGCGCGCCAGGTGCAGGGCGAAAGCCGTTCCCCAGGCGCCGGCGCCGATGACCGTGAAATTCATGACGACGATGGCGGACGGCTCATGCGGTTTGTCCGCGAAGCAGGCACGTGCCCAGATGCGGCCGCGCCGCGCTGCTCGCCAGATCGTGGTACGTCACCGCGCCCTTCACGAAATAATGGCTCACCATCGCGCGGCGCGAGCGGCGGAGATCCCGCCGGGGCGCTCCGCCGTGGATCAGGTTGGCGTGCCAGATCAGGAGGTCGCCTTTCCGCGCATGAAAATAGGACGGCTCGCAATGATGCTTCGCGAGGAGGTCCCGGATGAACGGCTCGTATTTCTCGAGGTAGGATTCGTATCCCGCCGCGGCGAACTCCCCAGGCTGGATGCCGACGTCCCGGCTGAAAACATACGGCAGGCGATGACTGCCCGGATAATAAACCAGCGGCCCGCTGTCGGGATGGATATCCTCGAAGGCGACCCAGGCCGCGGTCAGGTAGCCGAGCGGATAGGTCGTCATGTGGATCGAATCCGAATGCGCGCCCTGCTGCGTGCCCTTGTGCGAGGCGATCGTCTGGAACGGAGCCGGCTCGCGATCCATCAGAATCCGGACCCAGCGGAGAACCTCCGGATGCCGCATCACCGGGCAGAATTCGGGAACGGTCAGATGCGGATCGAGAAAGCGTCCCGGCCAGGGGTCGTCCTCGCCGACCTTGTCCTCCGGCAATTTGATCTTCCCCTCCAGCACCGCGGCCTCGTACGCGGACCAGCTCTCATCGAGCAGCCGGTCCGATACCACGCCTTTCAGAATCAGGTAACCATGCTCCGCCCAGAACCGGCAGCCGAGCGCGTCGTCGGCCGTGAGCTCCCCGCGGCGAACCCGTTCCTCCAGCAGCTGCCGCCACTCCGGCCGGTCGAGCCAGGGGTGCGGGCCGGCGTAGGGAAAATGCTCGGCGCGATACGCCGGGAGCGCGTGCTCGTCGACCGGCTGCTCCCCGAAAAACATTTCCGTCTCGGGCTGCCGTCCAAGGCGACCCTCGGTGTGGCCGAAAACCTCGAAATGGTGCCGCCCCGATTTGAATTCGCCGGCCGCGACCCCGGCCCGCACGTCCGGATTCATCGCGAGGTATTCGCGCTCGCTGAAACTCCGCCCGAGGACGGTTTCAACGTCACCCCGGGTCGCGGCCGAAGTGAGCGGAGGTGACGCGCGTACCATAAGTCCAGAGTGGGCCGCGCGAGGCCGTTTTCAATTGCCGATTGCGGAGCGCGTCAGCCGGAAGGTTTTCAAGCGGCGCAGCCTAATGGGTGTGACCCGATTTCTTCCGACGCGTCAAAGGCCGGTGCTCATCGATCCGGTTTCCGCACTCCGGAATCCGCGATCGAAAGAAATGCCGGGATCTTCTCGCCTGCGATCATCTGCTCGAAGGTCTCGCGGGCGTTCACCAGCTCGAACGCGCTGCCGTTCACGAGGACCTCCGCCGGCATGCCGCGCGTGTTGTAGCGGCTGGCCATCACGTGGCCGTAGGCGCCGGCGCTCATGAACGCCACGAGCTCTCCCTCGCCGACGTCCTGAAGCGGGCGATCCTTCGCGAAACAATCGCCGCTCTCGCAGATCGGTCCGACGACGTCGGCGACCAGCGCGCGCCGCGAGCTGTCGCGGTGCACCGGGACAATCTCGTGATACGAGTCGTACATGGCCGGCCGGACCAGGTCGTTCATCGCGGCATCCACGATCAGGAAATTCTTGCCCGCCCCGCGCTTCAGGTGCTCGACCCGCGCGAGCAGCACTCCCGCGTTCCCGACCATGAAGCGCCCATGCTCCAGGAGTATCTTCACTCCCAGCGGCGCAAGCAGCGGCGCGAGTGCGGCGCCGTACACCTCCGGCGTCAGCGGACGCTTGTCGGCCGGCTGCGCGTCCCACCACGCCGCCTGTCCGCTCGCCAGCGCGTCGCGGTAGACGATGCCCATGCCGCCGCCGATCGAGAAATACTCGATGCCGTAGGCGGCCTTCAGTTCCGTGACGAAGGGCGAGACCTTCTTGACCGCCTCGACGAACGGCCCGACCTCCGTGAGCTGGGATCCGATGTGCATCTGCACGCCACGGATCCGGAGATTCTTCAGCTTCGACGCGGCCTCGTAGGCGGCCATGGCGTTCTTCAGCGGAATCCCGAACTTGTTGTCGCTTTTTCCGGTCGTGATCTTGGCGTGCGTGTGGGCGTCGACATCCGGATTGATCCGGATGGCGATCGGCGCCCTGACGCCCATCTGCCCCGCGACATGGTTGATCCGCGCGAGCTCGGGCTCGCTCTCGACATGGAAGGCATAGATCCCGTTTTCCAACCCGAGCCGGATCTCGGCCTCCGTCTTGCCGACACCGGCAAACACGCTCGCCCGCACATTGCCGCCGGCAGCCAGCACCCGGCGGAGCTCACCGCCGCTGACGAGGTCAAAGCCCGCCCCCAGGTTCGAAAAATGCCGGAGCACCGCCAGGTTGGAGCACGCCTTCATGGCATAGCAGATCTGGACGTCCAGGCCGGGCAGATTGCGCTGCAGGCGGCTGAAATTGTCGGTCATCGTCGCCGCGCTATAGACGTAGGTCGGCGTGCCATAGAGCTTGGCGACAGCGGCGAGATCGACGGATTCGCAGTGCAGGTCCTGACCGGTGTAGTGGAAGTGATGCATGAAAAAATTCGTGAAACGAAGACGCTAGCGAGTTTCCCGTTGAAAGAACCACCCCAAATTTCCGTGATGACGTCGTGCGACGCGCCCTGCTCCAACTCTTTCATCGACCCGCCCTCCAACTGGCTGTTTTGGAGGATGCGCGCGGCATCTGCCGGAATCCGCACTTCGCGAGCTTTCTCGTCGCGAGCAACCGCAAGGCGCTCGACACCGTGTTCCACGACTCCTTCCTCCGGGGCCGCAGGTTCCTCGGGCGGGCGCTGACGGCCTGCCTGATCGGCGGCGGCGCCTGGATCGTCCTGGAAAGCGCGCGCGCCCTGACCGTGTTCTGAGCGGGATGGGCCTTCTTCCCGCGGTTTGGACCCAACCCGGTGTTGCAGTTTCCGAGGCGCGCGCGTTCGATCCGCGGGTGCCACGAATGAAACCCCTTCCCCTTCTCTCGTTCCTCGCGCTGACGCTGGGCGGGCTCCTCGGCGGCTGCGCGACGTCGGTCCGGCCCGACAGCATCCTTGTCTCGGTCGCCGACCTCAAACCGGCAAGCGCCACCGCCACCGAAACGCGCGTCGTGATGACGCTCCGCTTCACAAGCGAAAGCCTCAACGCCTTCGGCTTCTCCGGCTCCGCCCACAAACTCTATCTCAACGGCGGCTATGTCGGGCGGGCGGTCAGCGACCAGCCCATCGGCCTTCCCCCCATGAGCTCGTCGACCCATGACGTCACCCTCGTGCTCGAAAACGCCGCGGTGATGAAGCAGCTCCTGGCGCTGCGCGGCAGCTCCACCGTGCCCTATCGTCTCGAGACGACCCTGTTCACGAAAACCGGCGACGACGAGCAGCGCATCAAGAGCAAGTTCGAAGGCACGATCGACCTGCGGGCGCTTCAGGCCGACTCCCGCTGATCCGGCTAAAAAAAGACGGTCCCCGCGGAATGCGGGAACCGTCTTCCAGTGACGAACGGGCGGGGATCAGGCCGCCTGCTCGCAGGCCTGCGCGATGCGGACGGGCCGGTGGAAGGAAACGACCTTGGCCTGCGGCGTCAGCGGCTTGATGACCCGGGCGCAGTCCGCGGTGAAAATCGTCATCAGGCTGAGCGCGAAGAGAAGTGAGCCGGCCGCGGCGGGGGTGGGAACGAGCGCCAGGATGGCCAGCGCGATGAGGGCGGAGATGACAGGAAGCGTTTTCATGGAATTCATTGGTGTGATGTCCAGAAAACACCGCGGGTTTCGGAAAGTTACACGAAAGTCGCGGAGGCACCCTGCCCGTGAATTTGCCCGGGCCCGCGGCCACGTTTCCGCCAGCGCTCACCGCGCAACGAGCCGCTCGCCGGCGAACGCCGGTGCTGCGTTTCTCAACCCGCGCCGCCGCCGGTGCCCGCCGGGGTGGGCTTGAACGCCGAGCGCACGCTGGCCTTCAGGTAGTCGCGGTTCATGCGGGCGATGAAATCGTCGCTGATCAGCTTCGGGCAGACAGCGCTGCATTCGTACTGGTTCGTGCAGCTGCCGAAGCCCAGCGCATCCATGGTCTGCACCATCGCGAGGACACGCTGGTCGCGCTCGGGCTGGCCCTGCGGAAACAAGCCGAGCTGCGAAACCTTCGCCGCGACGAACAGCATCGCCGACGCGTTCTTGCAGGCCGCCACGCACGCGCCGCACCCGATGCAGGCCGCGGCGTCCATCGCCAGGTCCGCGTCGGACTTCGCCACGGGAATCGAGTTCGCATCCGGCGCCGCGCCGGTGCGCACGCTGATGAATCCGCCGGACTGGATGATCTGGTCGAAGGCCGAGCGGTCGACGACCAGGTCCTTGATCAGCGGAAAAGCCGTCGCGCGAAAGGGCTCGACGACGATCGTGTCGCCGTCGTTGAAGCTCCGCATGTAAAGCTGGCACGTCGCCACGCCGCGGCCGGGGCCGTGCGGCTTGCCGTTGATCGTGCACGAACACGTCCCGCAGATCCCCTCCCGGCAATCATGGGCGAACGCGATCGGCTCCCCGCCCTGCGTCGTCAGCTCGTCGTTCACCACGTCGAGCATCTCGAGGAACGACATGTCCGAGCTCAGGTTCTTCGCCGGATAATCGACAAACCCGCCCGGCGCCTCCGGCCCGGCCTGCCGCCAGACGCGAAGCGTGATGCTCAGATTCTTCGTTTTCGTTTCGGCAACCATGATGGGAGAAGTCAGGAGTCAGGAAGTCAGGAGCAAGGGAGGAGTCGACGACGCGCGTTCGGAAAGGAGAACCGCTAAAAGCGCACGGAGCACGGCTGAAGCGAGGCCGGCCGGCTTCTGCGTCCTGTCTCCTTCGATCCTCATTTGTAGTTCCTCACGCTCATTTTCACGAACTCGTAGTCAAGCGGCTCGATATTGCGCAGCGGCGCCTTGTCCGCGCCCTGGTATTCCCAGGCGGCGACGTGCGCGTAGTTGACGTCGTCGCGCCTGCACTCGCCGTCGGGATACTGGTATTCCTCGCGGAAATGTCCGCCGCAGCTTTCCTCGCGCTTCAGCGCGTCGAGGCAGAGCAGCTCGCCGAATTCGAGGAAATCCCCCACCCGTCCGGCCTGCTCGAGCGATTGGTTGAGCGTCTCGGCCGAACCCGGAACCTTCACGTTCGCCCAGAATTCCTCGCGCAGGGCCGGGATCAGCTTCAGCGCCTCCTGCAGCCCCTCGCGCGTGCGCGCCATGCCGCAGTGCTCCCACATGATTTTTCCGAGGCGCTTGTGAAAATGACTCACCGGCTCGCGGCCCTTGTTCGCCAGCAGCCGCTCGGTCGCGCGGCGCACACCGGCTTCCGCGGCCTGGAATTCCGGGGCGTCCGCCGACGGACGCGAACCCGGCTTCTGGCCCGCCAGATAATCGCCGATGGTGTAGGGAATCACGAAGTACCCGTCCGCCAGCCCTTGCATCAGCGCCGAGGCCCCGAGGCGATTCGCGCCGTGATCCGAAAAGTTGGCCTCGCCGAGCACGAAGAGGCCGGGAACGTTCGACATCAGGTTATAGTCCACCCACAGCCCGCCCATCGTGTAATGCACCGCGGGATAGATCCGCATCGGAGCCTGGTACGCGCTCTCGGCCGTGATCTCGTGGTAGATGTCGAAAAGATTTCCGTAGCGCTCCCGCACGCCGGCCTCGCCCAGCCGGCCGATCGCGTCGGCGAAGTCGAGGTAAACGCCCAGGCCTGTCTCGCCGACCCCGCGCCCCTCGTCGCACACCCGCTTCGCCGCGCGCGAAGCCACGTCGCGCGGGCACAGGTTGCCGAACGCGGGATAAAGCCGTTCGAGGTAATAATCGCGCTCCGCCTCGGAGATCGCGGCCGGCGGCTTCAGGCGGTCCTCCTTGCGCTTCGGCACCCAGATGCGCCCGTCGTTGCGCAGCGACTCCGACATCAGCGTGAGCTTCGACTGGTAGTCGCCCGTCACCGGAATGCACGTCGGGTGGATCTGCGTGTAGCACGGGTTCGCCATGCAGGCGCCGTGCTTGTAGGCGCGCCAGATCGCCGTGACATTCGAGCCGCGCGCGTAGGTGGAAAGATTGAAGACATTGCCGTAGCCGCCGGTCGCCAGCACCACGGCGTCGGCGGCGTGACGCGTGATCTCGCCGGTGATCAGGTTCCGGACGACGATGCCCTTCGCCTGGCCGTCGACGATAACGAGGTCGAGCATCTCGCTGAACGTGTGCAGCTCGACGCCGCCGGCGCCGACCATCCGGGACAGGGCCGAATAGGCGCCGAGCAGCAGCTGTTGCCCGGTTTGCCCGCGCGCATAAAACGTCCGGCTCACCTGCGCGCCGCCGAAGGAGCGGTTCGCGAGCAGGCCGCCGTACTCGCGCGCGAACGGCACGCCCTGCGCGACACACTGGTCGATGATGTTGACCGAAACCTCCGCGAGCCGGTGCACGTTGGCCTCGCGCGAGCGGTAGTCGCCGCCCTTGATCGTGTCGTAGAACAGCCGGTACACCGAGTCGCCGTCGTTCTGGTAGTTCTTCGCGGCGTTGATGCCGCCCTGCGCCGCGATCGAGTGCGCGCGCCGGGGGCTGTCGTGGAAGACGAAATTCTTCACCTTGTACCCCAGCTCCGCCAGCGTGGCGGCGGCGGACGAGCCGGCGAGCCCGGCGCCGACGACGATCACCTCGTACTTCCGCTTGTTCGCCGGGTTGACGAGCTTGATGTCCGTCTTGTGCTTCCGCCACTTTTCAGCGAGCGGGCCGGAGGGAACCTTGGAGTCGAGTTTGGCCATGGCGGAGAATTTCTATCGCTGCGCCGTCGCGACCGACGGCGCGTGCACCTGGAGCCGGCCCGTCAGCACGGCGCCCGGAATCGCCACATTCCCGAGAAAATAGGCCGCGCAAAACAGGATCGCGACCAGCCGCAGCGCCCGCGACCACCGGCCCGACCGCCAGCCCACCGACTGGAACATGCTGTCGAATCCGTGCAGGAGGTGGACGCTGAGCATGCCGATCGCGACGATGTAGAATGCGGACACCACGCGGTTCTGAAATCCGAGAATCATCATGCTGTGCACGTCCGGCACCGACTCGCCCTTGGCCACCACGGGGAATCCGCCGACCCGGTAATCGTTCGCCATCGTGTAGGCGCCGAGGTTTTCCTTGAAGGTCGCGGGCTGCGCAAAGCCGAAGGTGAAATGCGCGAGGTGATAGAGGACAAACGCGAGCACCACCACGCCCGTCCACCGCATCAGGCGCGAGGCGAGCGTCGCGCGGATCGTGTGCCGGACGCTGTACTTCACGTCGCGGGCCGCGTGGTTTTCCAGCGTCAGCACCGTCGCGGCCCAGATGTGGACCGCCACCGCGGCGAGCAGCATGATGCGCGCGGCCCAGAGCGTCGGACCCCAGTGGTGGAGAAACGCCGCGTAGCCGTTGACGTGATCGGGGTCCTGGAAGACCTGCAGGTTGCCAACGAGGTGGCCAATCACGAACGCGATCAGAATCAAGCCGGTGACCGCCATCAGGATCTTGCGCCCGATGGAGGAGCTGAAAAGTCGGCCGACGAGATTCATTTCAAGGACGCGTGGTGGGGTGACGGGAACGGCTTTCGACCCTCTGACACCTCCGCCGGGAAGTAAAGTGTATCGGTACCGGCCCGGTCCGACCCGCAGGATTATTAGCGAACCTACCCGGAGGCATTCAGATCCGGATTTGAACAGAAGCCAACGAAGGGAACGAAGCGCGGTTCATTCGCCGAGTCCAAGTTTACAAACAGCGTCTCTCCCAGGCGGAGGCCAATCAGGAAAAGGGTTCGGAAACCCACCCTTCCTTGATCCGGCTTGCAACCCTGGCGTCATCAACCGGCGGCGCTTCGTTGCCTCCGTTCGCTTCTGTTCAAACGGATCGATGTCCGCCGGGTCTCCGCCGCTTAACGGGCCAACGGCTTCAGCAGCGCGAATTTCCCACTGGCAGCGGGGGCGACCACGCGGCGGCGGAAGGCATTGACGCGCACGCCGTCGCCGAGGGCCTGCGCGATCGCAGCTTCGATTTCCGCGTGGTTCGCGGCGTCGTCGGACACATAGTGAAAATCCCAGCGCCGGTCGGCCGTCTGCACGAGCATGTAGTGCCAGCACGCGAAATTCTCCGGCAGCGCGGCGTCGATCTCAGTCGACGACACCAGCGAGCCATCGGGACGAAAATAAAGGTTTCCCTCGCGTCCCAGAAGCCGGAAACCGTCGGGACGCCGCTGCACGATGTCGCCGGTGTGATAGCGCAGCAGCGGCATCGCCTCGCGGTCCCGCGTCGTCACGAAGATCTGAAACACGTCCGGTGACGGGTTCCGCGAACGCGCCGGCGGCAAACCGGTCGAACCCGCCTGCCACGGCGCCAGCTCGACAAACGCATTGGCGTCGACCACGCGGAAATTGTCCTTGAACGCCTCGCCGACGAAAAGATAGCCGGCTTCGGTCGACCCGTAGAGATCCACCTGCGGCGCGGGAAACGCCTCGGCGATGCGCCGCCCATGCTGCGTGCTCGCCTTGCCGTACGTGAGAATCACCGCGCGAACGCTCGGGACCTTGACGCCGCGCTTCAGCGCCGCGCGGGCGAGCAACGAAAGATACACCGGCTCGCCCTCGATCACCTCGGGCTTCGTCGCCTGCAGCTCCAGCACGATGCGGTCCCACTCGGATTCGGGAAACGAAAACGGATCGCTCGAGAGGTTGAGATAAACCGTGCCGTTGAAATAACGGTGCGGGAACGGATGATCCTCGTAGGGACAGAGGTTGCTCGAGCAGCCCACCGGCGCGAGCACGCACTTCCGGTACGGGCGGTCCGCAAACGGCCGCAGGATGGGCGAAGCGAGATAGGCGTTCCGCGTCTGGCGGTCCCACCATCCCTCCTCCATGATCACGGTCATCGGCGACTGCGTCGTGCCGCCGGTGCTTTCGTATTCGAAACGCTTCGTCTGCAGCCCGCGGTCGACTTCCGCGTAGTCCGCGAAGAAGGCCTGGTGCCCGCGATCGATGATCTCCTTTTTCGAAAGCGCCGGGATTTCCCGGTAACACGACCATTGCAGCGGAGCCGGATGCAGCGGGAACCGCTGCCCATAAAGGGGGCTGCGCGCGTAGATTTTCCGGATCTCGCTTTCCAGCGCATGCGGCACTCCGGCCCCCGAGGCGGGGCCCAGGAGTTCGCTGGCGTTGGCAAAGAGAGGGGCGGACATGGTGAATTGGGTCGCGCAGGTAACTGGGCGACGGCCCGCAAGTCAAATTCCCCTGCTGGCAGGCGCTGATTTATCATCACCGTCCTGCTCGATGATCCGGAAATTTTCACCGCAAAGGGCGCGAAGCACGCGAAGGTCTGAACCATCCTCCGGGATCGGGCTTCGCGTGCTTCGCGCCCTTTATGGTTAAAATAAACTTCCGCCGATCAACCCGCCCCGCCGGCGCGGATCAGGCGCCAATGCGGCTCGAACATGAGCAGCGCATCCAGCACGAGGCCATGCGTGATTCCGCCGTTGCGTGCGAGGGCGAACACTTCGTCCACGGGAAGCGTCACCACTTCGATCTCCTCGTCCGCATCCCACTCCATCGCGTGCGCGTCGACCGCCTGCTCGACGAAGACGAAATGACACCGGTTGCTCTGGATCGCCGGATTGGGATGGACGCTCCCCAGGAGTTTCGCCGCGGCGCCGCTGTAACCCGTTTCCTCGCGCAACTCGCGCTGTCCCGCGGTCACGGGGTCCTCCCCGGGCTCCAGACCCCCGCCGGGAATTTCCAGGGAAAAGCCGTCGATGCCGAAACGGAACTGGCGCACCAGGACGATCCGCCGGTCCGGCGTAAGCGCCACGACGTTCACCCAGTCGGGCGGATGCACGACGACGAACTCGCACTCGCTTCCGCGGACGGGGTGACGGTAGCGCGCGCTCCGCACGTCGAACACGCGCGTGTGCGCGAGCGGCGTCTCGCCGAGTTTCTGCCAGCGCGAGGGACCGGGCTTGGAGGAATTCATGATCGTCCCGTGATTCATCGTCATCGCGCGACAGAAGCAAGCCGGAGCGGCGCGTCAGTCGCACCGGTTCGCGGCGCCAAAAAAAAGCCTCCCGGCCGAGAAGGCCGGGAGGCGAAACACTTTGGGGCGGCCGGATTATTTCTTCTGCGGCAGCTTGATCTTCTGGCCGATCTTCAGCTTGGACGGATCGACGCCCGGATTGACCGAGGCGACTTCGGCGCTGGTGAAACCACCGTGCGCGCGGCCGATCTTGGCGAAGGAATCGCCGGCCTTGACGACGTATTCACCGGGACCGGCGACGACCGGCTCGCGCGGACCCTTGCCGGCGGCGACGGGCCTGGCCTTCTGGGATTCCTCGATCTTCACGATGGACGCGTGAATGTTGGCGAGGTCGGCGGCGACCGTGTTGAAGGCGTCCTGCGTCGTGCGGGAAAGTGAGCTGATGTCCTTCGTCGCCTTGTCGGAAGCGCCGGCGACCGAGCCGACCTGGGACTCGAGGCCGTCGATCTTGTCGATTTTCTCCTGATGGGTCGCGACCGTCTTCTGCAGGCTGGAGGCCTTGATTGCGCCGTAACCCCCGACAATGAGGGCGAGCGCGCCGAGGATGACTCCGCCAACCGGAAGCATGCTGTTATTTTCGCGAGAAATGGTATCCATAGGTGAAAGGTTAGTCGCGGAGAAGTAGCGGAACGGCCGGGCGTGGCAAGCAGAGATTATTAACAATCGATGCCATTCGTCCCAAGCTAACCTGCATTCCTCACACCAAGTTGTGTGATCCGCCCGCCGCCGTTTGCGAAGTGACGGCACGGTGACGAGCGATAAGGGACGGGCGACGAGGCCCGAAATGCGCCGCATTCGCATGGCCGCCGCGAGACGCGCTGAAGGGCAGCGGACCTCTGCCTCGCACGCGAAGTCTTCATCTCGCCCCTCGCCATTCCGCACTCCGTCGCTCGTCGCTCGTCGCCGAACGCTCATCACTCGTCACAAATCGCGCCACCGCTACATAGCATTGACACCCCCCTCCAACCCGCGTCCCTTTCGGCCCTCACGGCCCGGGGTGTAGCTTAGCCTGGTAGAGCGCCTGGTTTGGGACCAGGAGGTCGCAGGTTCGAATCCTGTCGCCCCGACCATTTTGATTCTTAACACGAACTCGGAGCGTCGTGTTTAACACTTTCGGTTGTCACTCGATTTTAGGGATACAAAATCGAGTGTTAAGCACCCACCCTTCGAGTTCGTATCCGATCGCGGTGGAAGCGTCGAATTTCCGGAATTTCGGCGAATTTCGATCGAGGTGTTTAACACTCCGAGGATGAGCGCGCAGAATTTGGAATCCCTTCGAAGACGAGAGTAGGGCCTCGGGTGTCGCGTGGCTTCATCCTCATGCACCTACAAA
>JAQGON010000193.1 GCA_028293565.1 Verrucomicrobiota bacterium
ACGAACAACCGCGAGATGCCCGATATCTGCATGCAGCACATGGTGGCGGTGATGCTGCTGGACAAGACGGCGTCCTTCGCCGCGGCCCATGACGAGGCGCGGATGCGCGACCCGGCCGTCCTGCGGCAGCGCGCCAAGGTGCAGCTCATCTCCGACGCGGAATTGGAAAAATTCTTTCCGCAGCGCGTGGGCGTGGTCGAGATCACCTTCAACGACGGCACGACGATGTCGGAACGCGTGGACGACGTGCGCGGCACGAGCGAAAACCCGATGACGCGCGACGAAGTGATCGCAAAGTGCCGCGACCTGATGACGCCGGTGATCGGGCCCGCGAAGTGCGGGCGCCTCATTGAAAGCATTCTCGACCTCGAGAGCGTGAAGAGCATCCGGAGCCTGAGACCCTTGCTGCAACCGGCCTAGGTTCGGGGCCCGCATCATCTTCGGGTAATCATTCCTCTGCTACGGTCCGGTCGAACCGGCCGCCATTCCCCTCCCTCGCCCGGTCAACGCCAGTTTCCTTTCGTTTTATGAAAGACCAGATCACGGAAATGGGTTCGGCCGCATTGACGCGGCGCAGCTTGCTGCAGGGCGTCGGCTGTGTCCTGGCCGCCGCCGCGCTCCCCGGATCGCGCGCGGTCGCCGCAGAGGCGGAAGGCCCGGCGACGGCTCCGGCCGCGGACAGTTCCCTCATCAACAAGCTCAGCGCCTACATGAGCGAAGCCGGCGACCGGGAGCTCCCGGCCGAGGCGGCGGAAAAGACGAAGCATCACATCCTCGACACGTTGGCGGCAATGGTCTCGGGGGCCGAGCTGGCCCCGGCCATCGTGGCGATCAAGTACGCGCGCGCCCATCCGGGCGAGAAGGCGGCGACCATAGTGGGCTCGGACTTGCTGTGCGGCACGGCGGAAGCCGCGCTGGTAAATGGCATGCTGGCGCATTCGGACGAGACGGATGATTCCCACCCTCCCTCGCACATTCATCCGGGCTGCGGCATCGTTCCGGCGGCCCTGGCCGCGGGCGAGCAGTTCGGCAACAGCGGCCCGCGATTCCTGCGGGCGGTGGCCCTCGGCTACGACATCGGCACGCGTTTCACCATGGCTTTGGGCGCGTTTCCCTTCCAGCTGCAGTATCACCACAGCACCCACAGCATCGGCAACAATTTCGGCGCGGGCGCGGCGGCGGGCTGTGCGGCGCGCTTGAACGCGCAGCAGATGCGCTGGATGATCGACTATTCCGCCCAGCAGGCGGGCGGGTCCGCCGGCTGGATGCGCGACCTGGAGCACGTTTCGAAAGCGCTGGTGTTCGGCGGGCGGCCCGCGCGCAACGGCGTCACCTCCGCCCTGATGATCGAGCTCGGCGCGACGGGCGTCGACGACATCCTGTCCGGCGCGGACAATTTTTTCATCTCGAAGACCCCGAAGGCGGATCCGTCCCGGCTGCTCGAGAAGCTCGGCGAGCGCTATGAAGTGACCCGGACGGCGATCAAGAAATGGACCGTGGGCTCGCCGATCCAGGCCCCGCTGGACGCGATCGCGATCATCCGGAAGCGCCACCCGTTCGAGGCGCAGGACGTGCAGAAGGTCGTGGTGCGGGTCGCGACCGGCGAGGCGAAGACCGTGAACGACCGCGAGATCCCGGACATTTCGATGCAGCACATGGTGGCGGTCATGCTGCTGGACCAGACGGTGTCGTTCAAGGCGGCGCACGACAAGCCGCGGATGAAGGACCCGGAGCTCCTCCGCCAGCGCGCGAAGGTGCAGCTCGTCGCGGACCCGGAGCTGGACCGTTTTTCACCGCAGCGCCAGGCGATCGTGGAAGTGACCCTGACCGACGGCACCCTGCTCACCGAACGCGTCGCGGCGGTGCGGGGCACCGCCGAAAACCCGATGACCCGCGACGAGGTGGTGGCGAAGTGCCGCGACCTGATGGCGCCCTTCCTCGGCGCCGAGAAATGCGACCGCCTCATCGCGACCATATTCGACCTCGAAAACGTGCAGGACATCCGGTCGATGCGGCCGTTGCTCCAGCGGTCCTGATTTCCCATCTATGAAAGACCACGACACGGAAACGGGTTCGGCCGCCCTGACCCGGCGCGGCTTGCTGCAGGGCGTCGGTTGCGCCCTCGCCGCGGCCGCTCTGCCGGCGACACGCCTCCTGGGCGCGGCGGAGTCTTCCGAAACGGCGGCGCCGGCGGCCGGCGCGGACGCTTCGCCGTCGCCCATCGGGCGGCTCGGCGCCTATATGAGCGAAGCGGCGGGCCGCGAGATTTCGCCCGAGGCGACCGAGAAGGCCAAGCATCACATCCTCGACACGATCGCCGCGATGGTCTCGGGCGCCGAACTGGCCCCGGCGCTGGTGGCCTTCAAATATGCGCGCGCGCATTCCGGGGAAAGAACGGCGACGATCGTCGGCTCCGACCTGCTCTGCGGACCGGCGGAGGCCGCGCTGATCAACGGCATGCTGGCCCATTCCGACGAGACGGACGATTCGCACGCGCCGTCGCAGCTTCATCCGGGCTGCGGGATCGTTCCGGCGGCCCTCGCGGCCGGCGAACATTTCGGCAACAGCGGCACCGTTTTCCTGCGCGCCGTGGTCCTGGGCTACGACCTGGCGGCGCGGTTTGACATGGCCCTCGGCGGGCTGCCCTTCCAGATGGCCACGCACCGCAGCACGCACAGCATCGGAAACAATTTCGGCGCCGGCGCCGCAGCCGGTTGCGCGGCCGGGCTGAACGCGCAGCAGATGCGCTGGATGATCGACTATTCCGCCCAGCAGGCCAGCGGCAGCGCGGCGTGGCAGCGCGACACCGAGCATGTTTCCAAGTCGCTCGTCTTTGGCGGCCGGCCGGCCCGCAACGGCGTCGCCTCCGCCCTGCTGATCCAACTCGGCGCCACCGGGGTGGATGACATCCTCACCGGCCCGGACAATTTCTTCGCGGCGATGAATCCGAAGGCGGATCGGGCGAAGCTGACCGCGAAGCTGGGCGAACTTTACGAGGTCACCCGGACGAACATCAAGAAGTGGACCGTGGGCTCGCCGATCCAAGCCCCGCTGGACGCGGTGCAGAACATCCGGAAACGCCGGGACTTCGAGGCCGGCGACGTCCAGAAGCTCGTCGTGCGCGTGGCGACCAGCGAGGCGAAGACCGTGAACAACCGGGAGATTCCCGGGATCTCCATGCAGCATATGCTGGCGGTCATGCTGGTGGACAAGACGGTGAGTTTCCATTCGGCGCACGACATGGCGCGCATGAAGGATCCGGTCGTCGTCCGCACCCGCGCGAAGATCCAGCTCACGCCCGACGAGGAACTCGAACGCCTGTATCCGGAGCGGCAGTCGATCGTCGAGATCACCCTCAATGACGGCACCGTGCTGACCGAGCGGGTGAAAGCGGTGCGGGGCACGGCGGAAAATCCGATGACCGCCGACGAGGTGGTCGCAAAGTGCCGCGACCTGATGGTTCCTTTCCTCGGCGCGGAAAAAACCGGCCGCCTCATCGAACGCATTCTCCACCTGGAAGACGTGAAGGACCTCCGCGACCTTCGCCCCTTGCTCCAGCGGTCCTAGGAAAAATTCGTCGCGGGCTGCGGGCGCGGGACTGGCCCGGGCTCCGGCCACCGGTCATGAACGCACCGCGCATTTCCGCCGACAGGTTGATGGCTTTCGCCTCGGCCGTCCTGGCCGAGTCGGGCGTTCCCGAAAGCGATGCGCGGCTGGTGGCGGACAGCCTGGTGCAGGCGGATTTGTGGGGTCATCAGTCGCATGGCGTGATGCGCCTGCCCTGGTACACGGCGCGAATCAGGACAGGGGTCATGCGCGCGGTGACCCAGTGCGAACTCGTGGTCAACGCCGGCGCCGTGGCCGTGCTGGATGGCCATGACGGCATCGGCCAGGTCGTCGCCGAAAAGGCGGCGCGCGAGGCGATGAGCCGGGCCAGGGCGCACGGCGTCGGCGCGGTGTCGGTGCGCAACTCGAATCACTTCGGCACCGCGATGTATTTTACGCGGCTGCCGCTGGCCGAGGGCCAGCTGGCGATCCTGACGACGAACGCCAGTCCAGCGATGGCGCCGTGGGGTGGGCGCGAGCAGAGCGTCGGGACGAATCCGTGGTCGATCGCGGCGCCCGCCGGGAAGTTTCCGCCCTTCGTCCTGGACATCGCGAACACGGCGGTCGCCCGCGGGAAAATCTACCTGGCGAAACAACAGGGCCGTGCGATTCCGCCGGGATGGGCGATCAATTCCGCGGGCGAGCCCACCACGGATCCGGTCGAGGCGCTGGCGGGACTGATCCTGCCGATGGCCGAATACAAGGGCTACGCCATCGCGGTGATGGTCGATGTGCTCTCCGGGATCCTGAGCGGAAGCGCCTTCGGGAAGGGGGTGCGCGGGCCGTATCAATCGGAACAGCGCAGCGGTTGCGGGCATCTGATGATCACCCTGGACATCGCGGCGTTTCTGCCCCTCGCGGAGTTTAACGCCGGGATGGAAAAACTGGTGGGCGAGCTCAAGGGCGCGCCGCTCGCCGCCGGGTTCGACGAAATTCTTTATCCGGGAGAACCGGAAGCGCGCAGCGCGGAACGGGGTCGGCGCGAGGGAATCGAACTGCCCGCGCAGACGATGCTCGACCTGACGAAGCTCGCCGATGAAACGGACACACGCGCTCTTCTTACTGCATCGTTGTGAGCACCTGCACGGGGCTCCGCGGAAAAATTCCAGGGGTGTGACTCAACCTGGATCCGCGAGGGCGGCTGGCAGCCCGTAAAACCGAGCGCTCGCTCATCGGCGGGGTTTTGAGCGAACGATAACAGGATGCTATCACAATGTTATCCCCTTTCGATTTCCCGAACCTTCCCCGCTTTGTTATCATCCAGCCCCAAAGGCAGGCTACCCCCTGTTTGATGTGCCTCGACCTTTTTGGCGACCGGTTTCAATCCCGATCGTCCAAGCACAACCGTTAAACTCAGCATCATACCCCTTGATGAAATTATCGTACTATGTCCTGGGCGGAGTTCTGGCCGCCAGTCCGGTTATCGCGCGCGCGCAGCGTGCCGCTACGACCCCTGATCCGGGCGACACCCCAACCGGTGAAACCGTCACCCTCACTCCATTCCAGGTTGTCGCCTCCGATGACAACCTCTACGTCGCGGGAAACGCGATCTCCGCCACGCGCATCAATACCGCGCTGGCCGACCTGCCGTTTTCCATTTCGGCCTTCACGCCGCAGTTCATCAAGGACACGGGCGCGACGAGCTTGCTGGAAATCGTTTCCCAATCGGCCGGTGTCAAAAGCGCGATTTTCTCCACGGTTCAGGGAAATGCGATTTTCTCGGTGCGCGGATTTCCCCAGGCGCCGCAGCGCGACGGATTTTCGGCCAACGCGCTGGCGAACAACTACGTCGCGCAAAGCGTCATCGACCGCGTCGAGGTCGTGAAAGGCCCGGCCTCGCTGCTCTACGGCGCGATCGCACCGGGCGGCACGGTGAATTACCTGACGAAGACCCCGCAGGATGCGACGTTCACGGACCTGAACTTCGCGATCGGCAGCTATAACTTCAAGAGCGTGACGCTGGACTACAACCAGGTGCTCATCCCCAAAAAACTGCTGTTCCGCGGGATTGCCACGTACGAGAGCAACCCGAATCAGGATATCCAGTTCTCGGGCGGACGCAGCGTGCTCGTGTACCCGGAGATCAAGTGGCTGATTACGCCCAAGGCTTCGCTGCTGGTCTCCTATCAGATCTATCAGAACCGCGAGGCGCCGCCCGCCCTCTATCTGCCGAACACGAACCTGGCCACGCCGGCCAGCATTGTGGCCGGATTGTATGCCGTCGGTCACCCCGCCGCCAGTTCGCTGCTGGTTTCCAAGACCGGTCCGGGAGTGTCGCAGGGAGTCAATGACGTCTCGGATCCGGGCTTCATGGGCCCCTATCCCGGCATGCCGAAGTATTTCAATATTTCGGACATCAACGACGTCCGGCTGAACGATCTGAAGGCGCTGAACGCGGAATTGCAGGCCACGCTCAACGAGCATTGGTCGACCCGGGCCCACATGGGGCTCGACACCGATCGGCTGAATTTCCCCGAGACCGGCCACGCGACGCTGTTCATCCCGCCGCCGGACTCGCTGGTTTATTCCGGCGGGGTCTGGAGCGTTTCTCCGCGCTGGACGGCGCTGACTCCCGCGCAGCAGATCGCCGAAGGCCTGGCCTATGCGCAGCAGGCGGTGAAGAATTTGTCCCTGCTGAATTCGACCCAGAGCGGCGTCCCAACGCCGGCCCTGATCGACCGCGCGCAGCGCGTCATGGAGCAGTCGCTCTACGCCGCGACGGTCCAGGCGGAAGTGGTGGGGATCTATAACACCCCGACGGCAAAATACCAGCTGCTCGGCGGCATCTTCTATGACCGCGCGCGCTTTCACCAGCGCACGACGCAGAACCGGTCCAACGCCCAGTACCCGTTCTATCGCAGCTGGGACGTCAATCCCGCCAGCCCGACCTACTACGTCAACAATGACGAAGGCAAGTTCACCGGCGACCAGCTCGCCGTCCGGAACCTCTGGAACACCACGAACAGTTCCGACGAAGCCGCGTATCTCCTGCTGAACGCCACCTTCCGGAACAAGCTCTATATCGTCGGCGGAGCGCGTTATAATATCAGCATGTCCCAGGTGACGGACCACAACACCGGAGTCGCCTCCCAGGGACTCCGCGCGCACAAGACCACACCGCAGATCGGCGTGGGCTACAAGGTCACGCCGGAGATCATGTTCTATGCCTCGTACAGCCAGTCTTACACGCTCAGTTCGCAGCCTTACCTGACGGTGGCCGGATTCGTGAATGGACTCCCTTCACCCATCCCGACGACGGCGACCGCCCCCACCACGGGCACCGGCGTCGAGGTCGGAGCCAAGGCGGTGCTGTTCGACAACAAGCTGAGCGCGACGATTTCGGCCTATCAAATCAACGTCGAGGACGTTCTCCAGAACCTGAACACGAACATCCAGGGCATCGGCATCACGATCTGGACCCAGGGCGCGAAGCAGCGCGGCAACGGCCTCGAGGCGACCCTGACGTGGTCACCGATCAGAAACTGGCAGGTGGTCGCCAACGTGTCGGAGGAGGACGTCCGCAATATCAAGGAACCGGTCGGCCTCGAATACTACCTCGGCCAGCATACCGGCTACACCGCGAAGACGATGGCCAACTTCTGGACCCGTTATGACTTCACGTCCGAGAAGCTCAAGGGCCTCTGGATCGGCGGCGGCGTCAACTACACCGGCAAGAACGCGGGGGATCCTCGCAACAAGGATTATTTCCTGCCGGCCTTTACACTATATAACAGTGCTCTCGGCGTGGATTTCAAATGGAACCAGAAGAGGGTGTCGATGACCCTGAACTTTAAGAACATGGGCGGGACGGCGTACAAGGCCTCGCCTCAGTCCATCGGCCAGGCGCGCCGCCTGCTTCTGGCCACCACGGTCCATTTCTAAGCGGGCTAAAATGATTCGCGATGAGACTCCGAACACCGGACGGGCGAGCCGAATCTTCCGAAAGATTTCGGCTCGCCCGCAAGGGCTCGCTGCGAGCGAAGTGGCGTACGATAACGGGGGACTATCACAATGTTACTCTATTTCAATTTCCCGAACGTGGCCGATTTTGCTAACATGGCGCCAAGGCCGCGCTAACCCCGTTTTTTTTGCCTTACCCCTTTACCGGCGACCGGGACCGACACCGATCGCCCAAGCATAGCCGTAACCTCCCAGAATAGTACCCTGATGAAACTGTCACATTATATACTCGGCGGAGTTCTCGCCGCCACTGCCGGGCTTGCGAAAGCCCAAACTGCCCCCCAGGACCCCAACGACACCTCCGCCACCGGTGACACCGTTCACCTCAGCCCCTTCCAGGTCAGCGCCAAGGAGGACGTGGGTTACGTGGCCGGCAACGCGATCTCGGCGACCCGGATCAACACCTCGCTGAGCGACCTGCCGTTCTCGATCACGGCCTTCACGCCGCAGTTCATCAAGGACACCGGCGCCGCCAACCTGCTGGATATCGTGTCGCAATCCGCGGGAGTGAAGAGCGGAGTGACCGACAACACCCAGGGCAACGCGGCCTTTTCCGTCCGCGGATTCGTCCAGAGCCCCCAGCGCGACGGCTTTTCCGCCAACCAGCTGGCCAATAATTACGTCGCCGAGGCGGTCATCGACCGCGTCGAGATCGTCAAGGGCCCGGCTTCGCTGCTTTACGGCGCCATCGCGCCTGGCGGCACCGTGAATTACATCACCAAGGGCGCGGAGCTGAAGCCGTCGGCCGAGGTGAGTTTCTCGATGGGCAGCTACAATTTTTATAACGTGATGCTCGACGTCAACCAGCCGCTGGTGCCGGACAAGCTGCTCTTCCGTTTCGTCACGAGCTACGAGAACAACGAGCAGTACGTCCAGAATGTGAAGGGCCACAACACGGTGGTCTACCCGGCGTTGAAGTGGGTGATCTCGCCGACCTCGACGCTGTCGCTGACCTATCAGGCGTTCCATAACCGTGAAACGCCCCCGGCGGTCTATCTGCCGAATTCGGATCTGGCCACGCCGAGCAAGGTCGTCAACGCCCTCTACGGCGCGGGTCATCCGGCCGCCGGATCGCTCCTCGCCAACCAGACGGGCCCGGCGGTGGCCCTCGGCGTGTCGGACGTCTCGGACCCGGGCTTCATGGGCCCGTTTCCCGCGATGCCGAACAACTTCAACATTTCCGACATCAACGATACCCGGATCAATGACCTGAAGGCGATCAACCTCGAGCTCAACGCGAAGGTGAACGACCACTGGTCGACCCGCGCGCATGTCGGCTTCGACAAGGACTTCATGGTCTTCAATGAAACCGGTCACGCCACGCTCTATGTCCCGCCGCCCGATTCGCTGGTTTACAGCGGTGGCGTCTGGAGCGTTTCGCCGCGCTGGAACGCGCTGACGTCCGCCCAGCAGATCGCCGAGGGCCTGGCGTTTGCGCAGAAGGCCGTGAACAACCTCTCGTTGCTCGCCTCCTCCCAGAACGGCACGCCGACTCCCGCCCTGATTGACCGCGCCCAACGGGTGCAGGAACAGTGGATGCAGGGCATCACCGGCCAGGTCGAGGCGGTCGGCGTCTACAATTATCCGACATTCAAGCTGCAGGTCCTGGGCGGTCTTTTCTACGACAAGGTGCGGTTCAACCTCCGCACGACCCAGAACCGGGGCAACGCCGCCTCTCCCTATCTGCGCGACTGGGACGTGAATCCGGCCAGCCCGTCCTACTACGTGAATTACGATGAGGGCTCGTTCACGGGCCGGGACCTGTCCGTGGTCAACGAATACACGACCACGAACAGTTCCGACTATGCGGCCTACGGACTCCTCAACGCCACGATGTTCCGGAACCGCCTCATCCTGGTGGGCGGCGCGCGTTACAACGTCAGCTCGTCGCATGTCTTCGACCATACGGTCAACGCCTTCTCCCAGGGCCTGCGCGCGAAGCACACCACGCCGCAGATGGGCTTCGGATTCAAGTTCACTCCCGACATCATGCTGTACGCTTCGTATAGTGAATCCTATACGCTTTCGACCCAGCCCTACCTGACGGTCGAGGGAACTGTGAACGGTCTGCCGGCTGCCGTTCCCACGACGCCGACCGCGCCGACGATCGGCAAGGGCACGGAAGTCGGAATCAAGGTGGAGATGCTCGACAACAAGCTTCACCTGACGCTGGCAGCCTATCAGATCAAGCAGATCAACGTGCTCCAGCCCTTGAACCAGAACATCAACGGCGTGGGCATCGTCCTGTGGAGCCAGGGTGCGGAGCAGAAGGGCAACGGCGCCGAGATGACGCTGGCCTGGACACCCCGCAAGAACCTGCAGGTCATCTTCAACGCCTCGGAAGAGGATGTGCGCAACACCAAGGAACCCTACGGCCTCGCGTACTACCTCGGGCAGAATGTCGGCTTCACGGCGAAGACCATGGCCAACTTCTGGACGCGTTATGACTTCACGAGCGATTCGTTGAAGGGCCTGTGGGTTGGCGGCGGCGTCAACTACGTCGGCACCAGCGCCGGCGGTCCGCGCAACAAGGCTTATTATCTGCCGGATTATACCCTGTACAATACCGCGCTCGGCCTCGATTGGACGTGGAACCGTCACAAGATGACCACCACGTTCAATTTCAAGAACATGGGCAACGCCGCCTACAAGCCGTCGCCCAACTCGGTCGGCGAGCCCCGGCGGCTGCTTCTCACCACCTCCATCCATTTCTGAGGCATCCGTGAGAACGGCTCCCATCGCGGGAGCCTTTGGTCACCGGCCGGCTTCGGGCGCCCTGCGCTCGAAGCCGGCCGTTCCATTTTTCCCGGTCGCGGACCCGCGTGCACGCGGCATTGCCCGCCCGGCGTCACATTCAGCCGATGTACGGTTTGGCGCGGTGTGCTGTTTTCCGGAGAACCCCTTTGCGTTCCGGCCCTTGCGGCGTCGCCGGAGGCGGAGCCGCGCCGCTTCCCCATCATGCCTCGGTAATGTTCGATTCGATAGCATGCGAACTCATGAGCAGCTCCCGATCCATGCGCCGGCGCGCCCTCTCGACCACGGTTGCGATCGTGGTCTTGCTCGCCGCGATCCGGATTCGGGCGTCGGAGCCGGCCGCGTCCGAGAGGGGACCTTACCGCGTGTCGCAGGTCTTTCATGTCGGCGGCGAGGGGAGCTATTGGGATTACGTGACGATCGATCCGGGCCGCGGTCTCCTCTATCTTTCCCGCGGCAGCCATGTGATGGTGCTCTCGATCGCCGACGGCGCCACGGTCGCGGACATTCGCGGGCAGGATCGCAATCACGGGGTGGCGCTGGTGCCGGCGGCGGGCCGCGGGTTCATCTCCGATGGCGACGAGGGGTCCGTCGTCGTTTTTGACCTCGCGACGCATGCCGTCCTCGGAAAAATCAAGGCGGAGATCGATGCCGACGAGATCGTCTACGACCCGGTTTCCGACAAGGTCCTCGTCGTCGCGGGCGATTCCAATACGCTGGCGTCAATTTCGCCTGGCGTGAATCCGAAGTCCGGCGCTGTCGACGCCAGCCTTAATCTCGGAGGGAAGCCCGGGTCCTTCGTCGTCGACCGGGGCAAGGCCTATGTCAATCTGGCGGACCGCAGCCAGGTCGCCGTGGTCGATGTCAAGGGCATGAAGGTGGTCGAACGCTGGTCCACGGCGCCAGGCGGGGAGCCGTCCGGGATCGCGATGGACCCGGCGCGCCGGCGGCTCTTCATCGGCTGCCGCAATCCTCAGAAGGTCGTCGTGATGAACGCCGACGACGGCCGGATCATCGGTGAGGTTGCGATCGGGGCAGGGGTGGACGGAATCCTCTTCGACGGAGACATTTTCGCGTCGTGCCGCGACGGAACCCTCGCGGTGATCCGTGAAACCTCGCCGGACCGTTTCGAACTGATTCAGACCCTGAGAACCAAGCCGTGGGCCGGAACCATGGGGCTGGATCCTCGCACCCATCGGATTTACCTCCCGACCGCCGAATTTGCCCAGCCTCCGGGAGTGAAGACCCGCACCGCGGTCATCCCCGATTCCTTCGCCGTCCTGGTCGTGAGCCCCACCGGCAAATAGGCATCCCGTTCTCACCGCGCGAATTTTGTTCGAATTTCACGCCGTCATATTCTCGTCATCTTCCGTCTGGTATCTTCCGCCCCAGTTTCCTTCACCCCTGTTTGTTTCCGGCCGCTCCTGACGTGCGCCGTTCCCTGATTCCCCTCCGTCATTTTTTCCTCCTACCATCATGAAATCCCTGCTCACGAAATTCCTCGCCCTCTCCGGCATTCTCGGGGTGGCCGTCACCGCTCACGCGGACTACTCGGTTCTGTCCCACTATAAAATTGGCGGCGACAACTCGCGTTACGATTACATCACGGTCGACCCGGTCGCCCGCCGCGCCTATGTCGCGCACGAAAAGAAATTCGAAGTACTGAACGTCGACACCGGCGAAAAGATCGGCGAGCTCGGGCCGCTCACGAAGGCCCACGGCGTCGCGCTCGTTCCTGACACCGGCCACGGCTTCGCCAGCAGCGGCATCGACGATGTCATCATCATGTTCGACCTGAAGACCCTCGAGCAGATCAAGCGCTTCAAGTCCACCGGCTCGAATCCCGACTCCATCATGTACGATCCGCAGACCAAGCGGGTCTACGCCGCCAACCACGGCGACACGGGTGACGTCACGGTGATCGACCCGGCCTCCGGCGAGATCGTCGCGACGGTCAAGCTCGGCGCCAACGTGCTCGAAGGCATTTGCTTCGACGGCCGCGGGCACGCCTTTGTGAACGACGAGGAAAAGAGCTCGGTCCGCGTGTTCGACACCCAGACCCTGAAGCCGCTTGCAGTCTGGCCGTCCACGGGCGGCGAGGGCGGCACGGGCATCGCCTGTGACGTCGAAGGTCACCGGATCTTCTCGGCCTGCGCCAATTTCAAGATGGTCGTGCTCGACAGCGACACCGGCAAGGTGGTCGCCACCGTCCCGACCGGCGAGGATCCGGACGGCCTGACCTTCGACCCGAAGACGAAGCGCATCTTCACCTCGAACTTCGACGGCACGATGACGGTCATCCAGCAGAACACCCCGGACAAATACACGGTCCTGCAGAACGTCGCCACCGGCCTCGGCTACAAGACGATCGGCCTCGACGAGAAGACGGGCCATGTCCTGACCTGCGGCGCCAAGATGGGACCGAAGCCGGCGCGCGTCAAAGGCGGGCCCGCTCCGAAGGCTCCGATCATTCCCGGCACGTTCGAAGTGCTCGTGGTGGGCGAAAAATAACCCCAACCTTACCACCGCCCCGTGAACCTCGGCCGTACCCTCGGCCTGCCGGTCGCGCTGATCCTCACGGGTTGCGCGACCCAGCAGGTGCCCCCGGCTCCGCTCTCCGCGGCGACCGCCGCCGCCAATCTGACGGCCCGCTCGCTGCATGATCCGGACCTGCATCGTTTCCTGGCCGAAAATCTCGGCCATGACCCGGCCGAGTGGGATTTCGAGGCGCTGAGCTGGGTGGCTTTTTATTATCATCCGTCGCTCAATGTCGCCCGAGCCCAGTGGGCGACCGCCCGGGCGGTCCAAACCAGCGCGGGGGTCCGTCCAAATCCGACCCTCTCGCTGGTGCCCGGGTACAGCACCACGCACGAGGCCGGGATTTCGCCCTGGTTTCCGGCGATCAACTTCGACTTCCTGATCCAGACGGCACGGAAGCGCGGCTATCTCCAGGCGGTCGCCCAGGCTGATGCCGAAGCGGCGCGGCTCGCGGTGTTTTCCGCGGCGTGGCAGGTGCGCAGCGACCTGCGGCGCGCCTTGGCCGACGCCTCCGTGGCGGTGCGGCGCGACTCGCTCCTCCGCGCCCAGGCAGCGGTGCAGCAGCGGCTGCTGACGCTTCTCGAGCAACGCCTCGCGGCCGGCGCGGTCGGCGCCGCCGAGGTTTCGCCCGCGCGCACGGCCATGTATCGTGCACAGTCCGCCGCCGCCGACGCCGCCAGCCAAGCGATCACGGCGCGGGCACGGATTGCCGCGGCCCTCGGTCTGCCGCTGGCCGCGCTTGACGGAGTCGCCCTCGTGCCTCCCTCCGTCCCGCGGACCTTTTCCGATGACGAACTCGCGGCGGCTCGCCAGCTCTCCCTCCAGTCCCGGTCGGATGTCCTCGCCGCGCTTGCCAAATATGCCGCGACGCAGGCCACGCTGGAGCTCGAGATCGCCAAGCAGCAGCCGGATTTCCATCTCGGGCCCGGGTACCAGTGGGACCAGGGCGTGACCAAATGGAGCCTCGCGCTGACGTTTGAACTCCCGATTTTTCACCGCAACGAGGCCGCGATCGCCGAAGCAGTCGCCCGCCGTGCGGAAGCCGCCGCCCAATTCGGAGCAGTCCAGGCCCAGGCCGTGGCCAATGTCGACGCCGCCATGGCCGCGCAACGGGCCGCCGCCGCCCAGCTGGATTATGTCCGCCGCCTCCGCGGCGAGAGCGAGAAACTCTCCGCCCTGGCCGGCCGCCGTCTGGAATTGGGCGCCGCCGACCAGGTGGAGGTCCAGTCCGCCCAGCTCGATCTCGCGACCGCCGAAACGCTGAGTGCCGACGCGGAAAACGCCGCGGCCCTCGCCGCCGGCCAGCTCGAAGATGCCTTGCAGGTCCCCTTTAACCGTCTCGACACGCTGGCGGATTCCACGCGCGTCAACCCAACCCCCAAGCCATGAAGAAAACTGTCATTGGAATTATCTTCGGCCTCGCCGTCGGCGCCCTCGCGATGAAGCTGATCTCTGAACACAACGCCGCTCCTCCCAAGGAGGCCGCCGCAGCCGCCGAGCCCCCGGCGCCGAACCCGACGAAATTCTCGGCGGCAAAGCGCGAGGCGGCCGGCATCAAGCTGGCGCGGCCCACGAGCGCCACGCTCGCCCCCGAGATCAAGGGCTTTGGCCGCGTCCTCGACGCCAGCCCCTTCCTGTCGCTGCTCGCGGAGGCCCAGAGCGCCGCGGCCACCTACGAAGGCACGCAAAAGGAGCTCGAGCGCGTGAAGAAACTGAACGCGGCCGATGCGAATGTTTCGACGCAGGCCGTCGAAGCGGCGGAAGCCGCCGAAGCGCGCGATCGCGCGGCGCTGGCCTCGGCCCGCATGCGCATGAACGCCAGCTGGGGCCGCCAGCTCGCCGGCGCCGCCGGCACCGCCATCACCGAAGCCCTGGAAAAAGGCGGTTCGCTGGTGCGGCTCGACATCCTCCCGGGCGACGCCCCGGCGGCGATGCCGAAGAACGCGACCGTGGCCCTGATGGGCAGCGAAGAAGTCTTTCCCGCCGAAATTCTCGGCTCCGCCCCGACCGCCGATCCGCAGATGCAGGGCACCAGTTACGTCGCCCTGGTCCGCGATCACCTCCTTCCGGCGGGCGCCGCCCTGCGCGTGACCGTTGCCGGCGCCGGCGAAAGCAAGGCCGCCCTCATCGTGCCCCGCTCGGCCATCGTCTATCACCAAGGCAGCGCGTGGGTCTATGCCCTGGGAGAGGAAGACACTTTCTTCCGCCGCCTCGTGACCCTCGGCCGCTCCACGGCTGACGGCGTCGAGATTCCCTCGGGCCTGACTGAAGAGGAGCAAGTGGCCGTGACCGGTGCGCAACAGCTGCTCTCGGCCGAGCTGCAGGCCGGCGGCGCCGCCGAAGAGGAATAACACCATGCTTCAAGCCATCGTCCAATTCTCGCTGCGTTTCCGCGGCGTTGTCCTTGCCCTCGCGTGCCTTCTGCTGGGCTACGGAATCTACGTCGCCGCGAACGCCAAGCTCGACGTCTTCCCCGAATTCGTCCCGCCGCAGGTCACGGTGCAGACCGAGGCCCCCGGCCTCGCGCCCGAACAGGTGGAGACGCTGGTCACACGCCCGATCGAGAACACGATCAACGGACTCGGCAGCCAGGAGTCGCTCCGCTCCGAGACGATCCAGGGCCTCTCCGTCATCACCGTCGTCTTCAAGGAGGGCACCGACATCCAGGTCGCGCGCCAAATGCTCGCCGAAAAACTCGGCGAGGCCGCCAGCCTCCTGCCCGTCGGAGTGAAGGCGCCCAAGCTTTCGCCGCTCGTCTCGTCCACCATGGACCTGCTGAAGATCGGCCTGATCAACGAAAAGATGTCGCCGATGGAGCTGCGCACGTTCGCCGACTGGACCCTGAAACCGCGCCTCCTCTCCGTCCCGGGCGTCGCCAAGTGCAGCGTTTACGGCGGCGAGGTCCGCCAGCTCCAGATCCAGGTTCATCCCGACCAGCTCGTCGCCCGCGGACTCTCGCTCAACGACGTGCTCACCGCCGCCCGCGCCTCCACCGGCGTGCGCGGCGGCGGATTCATCGACACGCCCAACCAGCGCGTCGTCCTCCAGACCGAGGGACAGGTCTTCACGCCCGAGGCGGTCGGCGACATCGTTGTCACCACCACGGCCGGCGGCACGCCGCTGCGCCTGAAGGACGTGGCGACGATCGCCTACGGCGCCGAGCCGAAGGTCGGCGACACCCTCGTCATGGGCAAGGACGGCGTGCTCCTCACGATGTCCAGCCAGTACGGCGCCAACACCATGGAGGTCACCCGCCTGCTCGAGGCGGCCCTCGAGGATCTCAAGCCGCTCTTCGAGCGCGAAGGCATCACGCTCTACGGGCGGCTGCATCGCCCGGCCTCGTTCATCGAGGTCTCGCTCCAGCATATCCGGCACTCCCTCCTCCTGGGCGCGGGCCTGGTCGCAATCGTGCTCTTTGTCTTCCTCGGCAATATCCGCACCGCGCTGATCTCCCTTTCCGCGATCCCGCTGTCACTCCTCGCCGCCGTCATCGTGATGGACCGCCTCGGGGTGACCTTGAACACGATCACGCTCGGCGGTCTCGCGATCGCGATCGGCGAAGTCGTGGACGACGCCATCATCGACGTCGAAAACATCGTCCGGCGCCTGCGCGAGAACCAGACGCTCGCCCATCCGCGTCCGCTGATCCATGTCATCCTCTCCGCCTCGCTCGAAGTGCGCAGCGCGGTCGTCTACGCGACCTTCATCGTCGCGCTCGTTTTCTTGCCGGTGCTGACGCTCAGCGGCCTCCAGGGCAGCTTCTTCGCGCCGCTCGCGAAGACCTACATCCTGGCCATCCTCGCCTCGCTCGTCGTCGCCCTCACGGTCACGCCGGCGCTGACGCTGGTGTTCTTCCGCCACGGCATGAAGGACCACAAGGCGCCGCGGCTCCAGTCGTTCCTCCGGGGACTTTACGAGCGCCTGCTGCATGTGGTCGCGCGCAATCCCTGGCCCGTCATGGGCGCGGTGCTGCTCTTTGTCATCTTTGCGTTCTCCCGGCTGTCGTCGCTCGGCGGCGCGTTCCTGCCCGATTTCCGCGAAGGCCACTTTGTGCTCGGCGTGTCGACCGTCCCGGGTTCCTCGCTGGCCGAGACCCTGCGGATCGGAAAGCAGGTTTCGGACAAGCTCCTCAAGAATCCGCACATCGCGACCGTGGAGCAGCAGGTGGGCCGCGCCGAGCTGGGCGAGGACACCTGGGGTCCGCACAAGAGCGAGTTCCACGTCGAGCTGAAGCCGTTGACCGGCGCCGAGGAAGCCGGCGTGAGCGACGAGATCCGCAAGATCCTCGAGGACACTCCCGGCATCCAGTTTGAGGTGCTGACTTTCCTCAGCGACCGCATCGGCGAAAGCATCAGCGGCGAAACCGCGCCGGTCGTCGTGAACCTTTTCGGCGAGAATCTCGATGATCTCGACACGAAGGCCGCCGACGTCGCCGCCGCGCTGGAAACCGTTCCGGGCGCCGCCGAGGTCGAAGTCAAGGCGCCTCCGGGCGCTCCCCGCATGGCGGTCCGCCTGCGTCCCGAACAGCTCACCGCGTACGGCCTGCGTCCGCTCGAGGTCCTCGAGACCATCGACGTCGCCTATCAGGGCACGATCGTCGCCCAGATCTACCGCGACAACGAGGTGAACGACATCGCGGTGACCCTCGGCGCCGACAGCAAGCGCAACCCCGAGGACATCGGCAAGCTGCTGCTGACGACTTCCACGGGCGTGCGCGTGCCGCTGAGCACCGTGGCGGATATTTTCCTGACCGAAGGCCGCTTCACCATCCTGCACGACGGCGCCCGCCGCCGCCAGACGGTGACGTGCAATCCGACCATCGACGTCCAGACGTTCGTCGCGAATGCGCGCCGCGTCCTCGCGGAGAAGGTCCCGCTGCCGAAGGGCGTTTATCTCGAGTTTGCCGGCGCGGCCGAGGCTCAGAAGGCCGCGGCGCGCGAGCTGCTGCTCCACAGCTCGATCGCGGCCGTGGGAATTCTCCTGCTGCTGTCTGTCGTGCTCGGCCACTGGCGGAACCTCCTGGTGATCCTCGTCAATCTTCCCTTCGCCCTGGCCGGCGGCGTGCTCGTCGTCTACGGCGCCAAGCTTTTCGGCTCGGAAGGCTCGGGCTCCCTGACCATGGGGTCGCTGGTCGGCTTCGTGACCCTCTTCGGCGTCACGACCCGCAACGCCATCATGCTCCTCTCGCATTGCGAGCACCTGGTCTCGGTCGACGGCTTGCCCTGGAATCTCGAAACCGCCACCCGCGCGGCCTCGGAACGGCTCATCCCCATCATGATGACCGCCACGGTGACCTCGCTCGGCCTGCTTCCGCTGGCCATGAAGAGCGGCGAAGCCGGCTGCGAAATCGAGGGACCCATGGCGCTCGTGATCCTGGGTGGCCTCGCGACCTCGACCGCACTCAATCTACTGGTGCTCCCCACGCTGGCCCTGCGATTCGGCCGGTTTGGCCTGCACAAGAACGACGAGCTCGACGAGACCGCGACACCTGCCGCCGGGCTGGCTCCCGATCTCCGTCCCTCCTGAGCTGTAGTTCGACCCCCTCTGTTGATCGCCAATCTCCGCTGATTCGCTCCTTCGGCGTAGCGGCCGTGGGCGTTCATCAGCGGCCAAACGCCAAGGCTCTCGTTCGGTTGCGGCTCCGCCGCGCACTCCTCGCTGCCCCATGAAAAACTCCCATCAGCCGTCGTTGTTTCTCCAACCTGTCCGTTCAGGTTTCGGTCTTCCGATCGCATGCTGCCTCCTCTCGATCGCCATGCTCGGCGCGTTCTCCACCGCGAAGGCGGCGGCGGAAGAGAAGGCGCTCCTGAGGTTGGTGACGCGAACTGCGATGCCCGGCTACACCGGCGACTTCGATCACTTCGCCGTCGATCTGAAGGGCAACCGCGTGTTTCTCGCCGCCGAGGATCAGAAGAAGGTTGAGGTTTTCGATCTGCACACGGGAGCCCGCGTGGAAAGCCTCGGGGGATTCGGCCACCCGCTCGTGCTGCATTTCCTCCCGAAGTCGAATCAGCTGATCGTGACCGATATTGGATTCCCGGAGGGGGCTCCCGGCGCGGTCCATCTCGTGGATCTGAAGACCTCGCAGATCGCGAAAACCTGTGCGCTGCCCCCCGGCGTGGATCACGGCGCGTACAATCCCGTCGACAACTGCTATTACGCCGAGAGCGGGCCGGAGAAAAAAGGAGGGGAGGGCCATCTCGTGAATGTCATCGACGTCGCCTCGTTCAAAAAGATCGGTGACATCGCAGTCCCCGGCGAATCCCACGAGGGCATGATCGTCGACCAGGCAGGCAAGACGCTTTATCTCAACCTGACGGGCACGGATGAAGTCGGCGTGATCGATTTGGCGTCGCGGAAGCTCGTGGCCCGCTGGCCGCTGCCCGATGCGCACAACGCCCACGCGATCGCGCTCGACGAATCGAACCGGCGACTCTTCACGGTCACGCGCAAGCCCGCGCGCTTCATCGTGTTTGACCTGGATTCGGGAAAACCGGTTTCGAACCTGCCCTGTGTGGGGGTCAACAGCGATATTTCACGGGATGTGGCGCGCGGGCGGATCTACATCACCGGGACGGATACGGTCTCGGTGTTCGAGCAGCGCGGCCCCGACCAGTATGTCCACCTCGCCGAGGTGCCCAGCGCGTACCGCGCGAAGTCGTCGGTCTACGTGCCCGAGTTGAACCGGCTCTACGTCGCGGCATCGGGCAAGAACAAACCCGGCACGGAACTCGCCCTGCTGGTGTTCGAAGCCCAATAAAGTAAAACGCGTTTTCAACGCGTTGGACGCTCCGCCAGTCTCTCGAGTCCGGCTCGCACCTCCTGCGCATTGCGGCCCATTCGACAAGCTCAGGGTCTGCGACAATGACGCTCCGGAATCCGGGGATCGCCGCTTGCGCAGGGCCGAGACCTGCGCACGGTTTCGGCATGAAATCTATCCTTCTCAGATCCCTGGCCGTCCTCGGACTGGCCGTTTCCGCTCCGGTGGTTTTTGCGGGTTCGAGCGATGTTCCGCCGGCGCTTCTGGCCCGGGCGACGGTTTCGAAAGAGGCTGCGACCAAGACCGCCCTGGCGCAGAAACCGGGCGCGAAAATCGACTCGGTCGAACTCGAGGAAGAGGGTGGCAACCTGGTCTGGTCCTTCGACCTTTCGACGGCGAAATCCACCGACGTGACGGAAGTCCAGGTCGACGCCAATTCCGGCAAGGTGGTTTCGGTCAAGACCGAGTCCGCCGCCACCGAGGCCGCGGAGGCCAAGGCGGAAAAGGCGGAGAAAAAATAAGCCCGATCCCCGAGCGGGATCGGAAGGGAAGGCAGCCGCAAAGAGACGCAGAAGGCTTTTTTGTGGCCGCTGCGCCTCGTGTGGCTGCACTTTATTTTTCGCCGGGAAAAATGGTGGCAAGACCCGGAATCGAACCGGGGACACAAGGATTTTCAGTCCTCTGCTCTACCAACTGAGCTATCTTGCCATTTCACTGAGCGGCGAAGCAATTACGATTCCCTCTTCGCCATAAAGGGGCCACGTAGTACGGGTTTTTCCGGGCGCGCGGCAAGCGGAAACTCCAAGTTTCAACCGGAACTTTCCGGGGCTCTCTGATTCCGGAATTTTCCCCGCGAAGGATGCGGCTCGGCGCGGAGGGCAGGCAGCCAAACCAGGCGGTGCGGACGCCGGTCTCAGGCGACCCAAAGCTCGCGTCCGAGCAACGGGATCGGCGCAGAAATTGGGAAATTTGATCCGCAAGGATTACGCGGGCAGGGGACTGCCGAGCGTTTTCATCCATTCCGAATCGGTGTCGCTCCGCGCTATCTGCGGGAAAACAATTCGCCGGAGGCGTTTCAAAAATTCGCTCGCCAAGATTCCCCAAGAGGTTCACGCGTTCGCCCAAGAACCCCTTTTGACGTGAGCCCGTCGTCTTCCGCCCCCTCCGATGCCACGGTCGCCGCTCCGGCGGCGCCGGGCGTCGCGGGGACCGGCGACCAATCCTCGTGGTTCACGTCCGAAGTTTATCCGCACGACGCCTCGCTCAAGGCCTACCTGCGCTCGCGCTATCCCGCGGTGGGCGATATCGATGACGTTGTCCAGGAATCCTACCTCCGGCTCTGGAAGGCCACGATCGCCCGGCGCGTCGAGTACTCGAAGTCCTTTCTCTTCCGCATCGCGCGCAACCTTGCCGTCGATCTCCTGCGCCGCGGACAGCGTTCGCCAGTCGACCGCTGCACTGATCGCGACGTCTCGTTCGTTCTGGATGATAGGCCCTCCGCTGCGGAGGCCGCGATCACCCACGATGAAGTCTGCCTCCTGGCCAAAGCGATCGAAGCCCTCCCCGAAAAATGCCGCCGCGTCATGATCCTCCGTCAGATTGAAGGCCTGCCCCAGCGCGAAATCGCCGCGCGCCTCGGACTTTCCGAGCAGACGATCCAGAGCCACGTCGTGCGCGGGCTGCGCGCGATCGGCGACTACCTCCGCGCGAAAGGCGTCCGGCACCCATGACGCGGCTGGCAAAGGCTGTCTCCGACGATCTCGAGGAAATCGCCGCCACGTGGGTCGCCCGGCGTGACGCCGGCCTCACGCCGCGCGAGGCGGCGGAGCTCGCGTCCTGGCAGGCCGAGCCCGCGCACGCGGCTGCTTTTGCCGGGCAGGAAGCCGTCTGGTCCGCGCTGGCCCGTCCGCGCCGCCTGGGGGCGGGCGAGGATCTGAAGTCGGAGATCGGCGTCCTCGTGAAACGCCGCCGGCGCCGGCGGGCCGCGAAAATCGTCTCGGGTTCCGCCGCGCTTCTGCTGCTCGGGGTTTTCTGGTGGTCGTCGTCGCGTCCGGTTCCGGTGACACCGGCGCCGCGTTCGGTGGTGCTGCTCGCGCGCCATGAGACGCTGCCGGATGGCTCGGTGATCGAGGCGCCGGCGGACACGGTTTTCACCGTCGATTTTTCGGACGCCTTCCGGCGCGTGCATCTCGGCCGCGGCGAGGCGCTGTTCACCGTGGCGAAAAACAAGGCGCGGCCGTTCATCGTCGACGCCGGCGGGGTCGAGGTCCGCGCCGTGGGCACCGCCTTTTCCGTTGCGCTGCGCGCGGCGCAGGTCGCCGTGCTGGTGACGGAGGGCAGGGTGTCGGTTGACCAGCCCGGCTCGGCCAATGCGCCTTCTGCCACGCCCGGCTTGCCCGCGCGGCCGGCGATCGCGTTCGTCGACGCCGGCCAGCAGGTCGTGGTCAACCTGGTGGCGACGGCGGGTGCTCCCACTGTTGCGCCGGTGGCGACGGCCGAGGTGGCGGAACGGCTGGCGTGGCGGAATCCCCGCGTGGAATTTTCCGGCGCGACGCTGCGCGAGGTGGTGGAGGTGATCAACCGGTACAGCGACGCGCGGTTTGTGATCGTGGATCCGTCGATCGAGGGACAATCGCTGAGCGGCCTGTTCCGCGCCGACGACACCGAACTTTTCCAGCAGGCGCTGCAGACCTCCTTCGGCATCGAGGCCGAGCGCCAGGGAAAGCAGATCCTGCTCCATCGAAAAAAGTAGCAGAGCAAGTCTGCCCGGCCGATCCAATCCGCTGGATTGCCTCGATCTCCGAACTGCGATCTCCGAACTGCGAATTCCGATCCGCGCCGCTCGCGCCAGCCTCGTGACCTCGTCTGCTCCGCGTGTCTCACGTAGCAGCCGACGTCAGAAGGCTGTTCCAAGACGCCGATCCAAGATCCCGCTCGACCAGCTCAGGGCCTCCGGGATTCTCTTCGCGGCCTTTGCGATCTTCGCGGTTAAAAGGTTCAGAGCGTTCGTTCCCATCGCCGCTCCCGTAAACACTCCGGGTTAAGGCCTGTAAATTTTTCGAGAATGTGTGCCCTGATTTGGTGGGCGAGTTCGTTCCATCTGTAACAGCCCCTCCGCAACTCCGCGGACTCGCCCACCAGACCCAACTCCAGCACCCATGATCCACGGTTCCCCGTTTCCGTTGTTCTTCCGATTCGTCTCTCGCGCGCGCTGCGCGTTTGCCTGCAGCCTGCTCGGCCTCGTTTCCGTCGTCTCCGCCGCCGATCAGACGCTGAAGTCCTTCGACCTGCCGGCGGACGCTGCGGAAAGATCTCTCCGCCTGTTTTCGGCGCAATCGGGAGTCCAGGTCATCTTTCCCACCGACACGGTGCGGGGCGTCACGACGCAGTCCGTGAAGGGTGACATGACCGCGCGGGAAGCGCTGGACCGGATGTTGGCGGGGACGGTCCTGGTCGGAACTCAAAACGAAAAAACCGGCCTCCTGACCATCCGGCGGGAAGCCAGTGCGGAGACCGCGGAAAAAAACGACTCAAGCCGCCCCGCAAGCAGCCGGACGGCGCGAAATGAAGACGGCACCCTGAAGCTCGAGACGTTCGAGGTCATGGAGTCGAAGCTGCTTAATATGGACAAGCCACGCAGCCGGGATGATCCCCAGCCCTATGTGACTTTTGGGCGCGGGCAGATCCAGAATTCGGGTGCGACCAATATCGAAGACTTTCTAAAGAATCGGCTGCCTATGAACGCAGTATTTGTTAACCCGAATCAGCAGGCGAGCTTCACCGGGAACACGAGCACAATCTCTCTTCGTGGACTTGGCCCGGATCAGACCCTGATCCTAATCGATGGCCGGCGTGCGCCTTCGATTTATGTCGGTGGGCTCAGCCAGCCCGATCTAAACGGGATACCACTTGCAGCCGTAGAACGCATTGAAGTACTCCCCACCACCGCTTCCGGCATTTACGGCGGGAGCGCAACCGGTGGTGTCGTCAACGTGATCCTACGCCGCGACTATTCAGGCCTCGAAGCCAAGGCGACCTATGAAAATACTTTTGGAACCGACACAGGCGCCCGTCGGCTCGATCTCGCGGCCGGCTTCAGCATGGATAACGGCAAAACCAATCTTCTATTCTCCGCCAGCTATGCTGACCGCAATGGGATGTCAAAGAGGGACCGGGATTTTACGCAGCGCTATCGGTTTCGCCTTTTGGCCAATAATAACAACAACTATCAGTCGTTCAATTCCGGGTCGAATCCGCCTTATGGCGCTACGACCAACATCCGAAGCAGCACCGGGGCGAATCTTGTGCTCAAGAACGGAACTGCGTTGAATTCACCGATTACATTCGTGCCGGCCGGATATTCTGGATCGTCTTCCGACAACGGCGCAGCTCTCGCGGCCAATGCGGGGAAATACAATCTAAACTGGGGCGACTCAGTCCAGTCTTCGACTACTGGGCGAACCTCCCTGTTTACCGGCTCCACGGTTGAGGCATTCAGCGCAACCATTCGTCGGCAGTGCAATGATCTTGTCCAACTATTTGCTGAGGCGAGCGTCAGCCGCAACGCCAGCCGCCTACTTTCCGCGGACTCTGGCACCGTCAAGACCGCGGGACTTCTCATTCCGACCAGTGCTGCAACCAACCCATTTGCTCAAGATATTCGGGTAACTTTCCCGCTTTCTGCGCTGGACGAACACTTCGATACCGACTTCCGCACGATCCGCGCCGCAACCGGCGCAATCGTGAGTTTGCCGAGAGGCTGGAAGGCCGAGGCCGACTATGTCTGGGGTCAAAGTTATGGGAGTTGGCGGGGCACAATCACCACGCTGACCCCGCAGACGACCTTATCGACCCCCTCGTTGTCAGCGCTGGTGACGAGCGGAGCGGCCAATGTGCTAAGGGATCTGAACGCAAATCCACTCAATTTATCCGTCCTCGGTCTGGCAATGGGGTCCCGTGCGTCTACCTACTCGGTCACTCCACCCCGTTCCACCTTGACGGATGCGTCGCTCCGGTTGGGAGGACCGCTTTATCCGACTCCTGCTGGCGACATTGCCTTCACAGCATCGGCCGGGCATCGGGACGAACGCATCAGCGAAGGTCACGGGGTTGAGGAGGATTATCCCTCGATCCTCCCGGCCCGTTCGCAGTCAGTGGAAAGCGTGTACGCAGAGCTTGGAATTCCTTTGGTCGCGGCGAAAAACGCGCTGCCGGCGATCCAGGAACTTCAATTTCAGCTCTCCATCCGCGATGATCGATACACGACTCACGGGGTCACGAACCGGGTCTATGACGCGCCGCAATTTGGTCCGGATTACGATTTGGCCAATCAGCCGATCGTTCGGGCTACGAATCACGTGAATTCTGCCAACTCGACGGTGGCCATGCGCTATGCACCGGTGCGTGATCTAACACTCCGCGCGAGTTATGGCACGGGGTTTCTGCCCCCCAGCGTTCAACAACTCGCGGCAACGACCAGCGCGGGCACGCCAGTAACTATCATTGACCCCTCGCGAGGAAATATCACCAACACCTATGTCATCACCGCGTTTGGCGGCGGCAATGCCAACCTTCGACCGGAGAAGTCAAAAAGTTGGTCGGCTGGCTTGATCTATCAGCCGAGGCTTTTGCCTGGCCTGCGGTTGTCGATCGACTACACTCGTATCAAGAAGACCGATGCGATCCTTGGTCCCTCTTCTCAGCTGATCGTCGACAACCAAAGCATTCTTCCAGGGCGTGTGGTCCGGGGGCCGCTCACGACAGCCGATCAATCTCTCGGCTACACCGCGGGCCCTATCAACTCGATCGACGATTCGCTCGTGAATCTTTCTTTAGCGGAAATCGAAGCCTATGATATACAGGTGGACTACGAGATTAAAACACACGCACTAGGCACATTCGACTTTTTCGTCCTAGGCACGGAGCAGCTTCATTTTAGGACTCGACTGGCGCCAACAACACCGCTGTTGGAAAATGTGGGTTATTTTACGATCAGCAGTACAGCGAACAGCGTGCTCAAATTCAAGGGCAACGCGGGCCTGACCTGGAAGTTCGACCGGTGGACCGCAGGCTGGACTGTCAATTATTTTGGCGGTTACTATGCGTACAATGCAAGCGATAGCGCCGCCACCGTTGCGTTCCGGACCTTAAACCAAGGTTCGGACCACATTCCAAGCCAGACCTATCACGACGCCTTTGTTAGCTACCGGCTTCCGGATGCAGACTCGTCCTCGCGGTTCTGGAGTAAGGTGAGGTCAGGAACCGAGGTCACCATAGGTATAAGGAATATCTTCAACAAAGCCCCTCCTTTCGATGCCCAGAATACGGCCTTTGGTTATTATAGTTACTACGGCAACCCACGGCTGGCAACTTACTATGTGATGCTGAAGCACACCTTCAATTGAGGTGGTGCAGGCACTCGGCTTCGTCTTTAGCTTGGCTTACTGCGGCTAGGTTGAGGGAGAGATAGATGGATTTCCAGGCGCAGGTGATTGCACAGCGACGATCTCCGACAGCAAGGGCACTTTTTTTATGGATAGACTAAGGCAACTAAAGTTTGTCGCCGTCGGGACGCTCGTGACGTGCTTTGCTGAGTTGGTCTTGGCCTCGCCCACTGACGTTGGGCCCGAACTTCCGGCCAAAGTCGAAGAGAGTTTGGCGCCGATCGAAAGGGATGCGGCCCGGTTGACCACAGAAACCCCGAGAATCTCGTCCGTCCGCCTGTCACCCGACGGACATTCGGTGCTCTATATCTTGGCTCGGGCTTCTGTTGCAGACAATTCTTGGAATACCGAACTATTCCTTCAGCGCGTCCCATCAAACGGCCAACCACCCGAGGCACCGGTTGAAATCGCGCATTGTTCCCACGATTACATCGCAGATTTTGCGGCGCAGTGGCGCCCGGATGGTCGCGCCTTCACGTATTTCTCCGAGCCCTTCAACGCCCGGGCATGGAGCGGAGCGGCCAGCCTCATGGAATATGAAGTCACCTCTCGCGGCACACGGCCCCTTCCGTTGCGCAATTTGCCGCGAGAGACTCGACCTCCGATCACGGCCTTCGGAAGCGACTACCGCTGGTCGCCTCACGGTAATTTTATCGCGTTTACCGCTGCCACCGGCGAAGAATCCGCCAAGCTGGATCCTCGCAGAGGCATAGCGGTTTCAGTAAATTGGAATACCGCCAGCGGCACGAACAATGTGCTTTTCGTGGTCGAGGTCGCCTCCGGACGCATCGAGCAGCTGTCGACGGATGCGCTCAACGTCCTGCAATTCGACTGGTCTCCGGATGAGAACGAGTTGGTGATCGCAGCGGCTCCCGACACCCAAGGGGTGCCGGATCTTCGCACGGACTTGTTCGTAATCGATCGCGTTTCCCATGGGCTGCGCGCCTTGGTCGTCCAGCCGGGGGTCGATGCCGGCCCCACCTGGTCGCCGGACGGCCAGTGGATCGCCTTCACTAGTCAGTTCGGTGCGCCGAGCTTTTACGGAGGGACGGCAGCGGTCGTGGCGGCGGGTGGTGGCCCCGTCGTGCGACTGGGGGATGACGATGGCCCAAGGCTGTATCAGTTCGGCACAGAATTCTTCTGGACGGCCGACAGTAGGTCATTCTTTTTCACGGGCCGTCGGCGAATGACGATGCTCGCGATGCGGGCGCAAGTCGCGAAACGGGACATTGCTCCCTTGTGGCCCGACCTCGACGAGCGAATCTGGGTCGATAATCTATCGGCTAATCACGGTGCCACTGTGGTGGCATTCACGCACGAAACGAAAACGCAACCTCCGGAACTGTTCGTCCGAGCCACGAACGGCGACGCGGTGGTTCAACTTACACGCCTGGCCAGCGATTTCCCTTTCGCCCGCAAGGTTCGAATTGACCTGATTGAGTGGCCGAGTCGCGATGCAAAGTTTTCGATCCACGGAGTTCTGCTGACTCCGACCGCCGCTTGGGAAAATTCCAATCGGCCCAAGTCGCGATTGCCGACACTAATTTACCTTGTTGGAGGGCCTGGAATGGTTCCGCTCCGGTTTAACGAGACCACCTACAGTCAGATGCTTCACCTCGCGGCGCGAGGCTATGCGGTTCTCGCCCCCAACACCCGTGGTCGCGCGGGTTATGGGATGGCCTTCATGCGCGGGATGCGGGACGGTCCCAGCGCAGCGGAGCTTCCATACCAAGATGCGATGGCTGGCGTGGATTTTCTGATCGCTCGGGGCGTTGCCGATTCGGACCGACTGGGAATTTATGGCCACAGTTACGGGGCTTACCTCACCTCGTATGCCATCGAACAGACGAGGCGGTTCAAGGCGGCGTTTGTGGACGAGAGTCACTTGGTTGATCTGTTGTCTGATTGGATGGTTTACAGCTCGAGTCCGGATTTTGGCATTCTTGGCCGTGATCTCTATGGTGCGCGCGATCTTTTTGAACCAAAGGAGCAGGCCCGTTTACTGGCCGAGTCGCCGGGCCTGCATACAGATCGAGTTAGAACTCCAGTACTGCTTTCCTTCGGAGCTAAATCGGGTGCGGCTCGGATCGGCCGCCCCCTCTTTAATACGCTGCAGCGGTTTCACGTGCCGTCCGAATTTTTGCTCTATGATGAAGGCCACAACTATGTGCGGCCGGCAGCGATAGCCGACAATCTGAGCCGCATGGCGGATTGGCTGGATTTTTGGGTGAGAGGAAGGAAAGACCCGACTTTTGAAAAGCAGTCCCAGTATGACCGATGGGACAGAATGAAATCAGGGTTCGACGCAACCCCGACTCCATAGGGCTCCAGGTTTTTGCTGAGGCGATAACGTTGACAACGGTTCTTAAGATTTCTGCGCAAGAATTCCGCCATCGTCTTGGAAAGGCTCCGCGCGTTCTCGACGGTGGTCTTGCGACTGAACTTCAGCGTCGTGGCCATGATTTGTCGGGAGAGGTTTGGTCCGCACGGTTGCTGCGTGACGACCCGGACGCGATCGAGCGGGTGCATTTCGAATATCTTGCTGCTAGAGCGGACATCGTCACCTCGGCGAGCTACCAGGCCAGTTTCGCGGGCTTTGCCTCTCTGGGTATCGGCCGGAGTGAAGCGGCGGCGCTGTTGCGTCGCTCGGTCGAGCTGGCCGTGGCCGCACGCGACCGATTTCAGCGGGCGAATCCGAGGGAAAAACGGCACATCTTTGTCGCGGCATCGGTGGGACCTTATGGCGCCACGCTTCACGACGGATCCGAATACAAGGGGGATTACGATCTCACGGTCTCGCAATTGGTTGAATTTCATGCCGAACGTCTCGCGATTTTAGCATCAAGCGACGCCGACTTGCTCGGTTGCGAAACGATTCCGTGTCTCGACGAAGTACGGGCTCTCGCGTTTTTGCTGCGTCAATTTCCCGATCGTGCGGCGTGGGTGAGCCTCACGTCGCCAGATGGCCTTCATACGTCGCGTGGAGAACTGCTGGCGGACGCCGGCGCCATTCTTGAGCCGGTGCCGAATGTAATCGCGGTGGGTGTAAATTGCGTGGCACCGGCAATCGTCACCCACGCGATCGATGCGCTGCGCACGCAAACCAGCAAGCCGATCATTGTTTACCCGAATTCAGGTGAGACGTGGGACGCGCAGGGGCGGCAATGGCGAGGCGCGTGGAGCGAAACGTCGCTTGCAGACCTCGCCCGCGAGTGGCTGCAACATGGCGCCCGGATTATCGGTGGCTGCTGTCGAACCGGTCCGAAAGACATCGCGGCTTTGAGCGAGCTTTTACGGGGCTACCAGGGTGCGACCGGCGCGCGTTGACCAGCGATGCGACCAGTTCGACTCATTGGTTTGTGGTTCAGCTTACTCATCGGACTCGAAGGGGGCGTCGACCCGGCCGCTCTGGCAGCGGCGCGAACCGTCGTTGGCTCTCCGGACGAAGCGATCGTTGTGGAGATTAATGCCTCCGGGGCGTTGTCGTATTCGATCAGACTGGATGGCAAGCTTCTGTTCGAGCAATCGCGGCTGGGACTCTGGCTTCGGCCCGCCATAAATCTCGGCCAAGACGTCGAGATGGTTCGCGCTGTCCGGCTTCCCCGCGACGCAACATGGGAAAATCAGTTTGGCAAAACGCGCCACGTTCGAGATCGGCACAATGAGCTGCGGTTGGAACTGCGGGAGAAAGGAAGTGGTGAGCGCTTCGATATGGTCTTTCGTGTATTCGACGACGGGGTAGCTTTTCGGTATATGTTGTCGGCACGCGAGAAATCGTCGGTGGCGGTGGTTGAGCATGAAAAAACTCAATTCGCCTTCGCCGGCGACTGGTGGTGCTACGCAGGCGAGCACGATGATCATGGTATCATCGGTTCGCAGCAGTGGGAATTCAGACGGCGGCGGTTGTCGGAAATCGCGCAGGATGCAGTGATTGGTTTGCCGTTGTTGGTTCAGACCCCAGCGGCGTGGGTCGCCATCACGGAATCGGATTTGCAGGACTGGTCCGGGATGTGGCTCACGCATTCTCCGGCCGCGGCGATGGGGAATCGCGTATTGGGCGTAAAGCTGGCGCCAAGGCTGGATGGCCAGGGTCTGGTGAAAGTCGGGCTGCCGCATGTCTCGCCGTGGCGCGTGATCATGATCGGCCACCGGCCGGGCGATCTGATCGAAAGCAATATCGTCCAGAATCTCGCGACGCGTTGTCAATTGGAGGACACGTCATGGATCAAGCCAGGCTTGATGGCGTGGGACAACTGGTGGTCGGGCGGAGTCCAGATGACCACTGCTCGAATCAAAGACTACATCCAGTTCGCCGCTGACATGGGTTGGCCATACCAACTGATCGATTGGCGCTGGTACCTGCCGATCAATAAACCCGAGTCTGACGTTACCAAGCCGGTCCCCGAAGTTGATCTTCCGGAATTGCTCCGCTTCGCGCGCGAGAAACACGTGCGACTTTGGCTCTGGGTCGAAGGCGCCGATTTGGCTCGCGACGATGCCTACAAGCGTGCGTTTCCGATTTATGAGCAGTGGGGCATCGCCGGAATTAAGGTCGATCACATGGACCGCGACGACCAGGACATGGTGAATTGGTACGAAACGATCACGCGTGCGGCGGCGGAGCATCACTTGATGGTCAACTTTCACGGGGCCTACAAGCCGACCGGACTCGAACGCACGTTTCCGAATCAGATCACCCGCGAGGGAATCCTGGGCAATGAAGCGAGTCGATCGGGTCGACAAATTACTCCTGAGCATAAGCTGATCCTGCCGTTCACGCGTTTTCTTGCCGGGCCGGGTGATTTCACGCCGGGCGGATTCCTGAACCGCACCCCCGCGCAGTTCGAGTTTGGCAAACGCCCCACGCAAGTTCAAGGCACCCGAGCCAGCGAACTCTCGTTGTTCGTCATCTACGACAGCCCGGTTTGCTGCGCCTGTGATTCACCGGAGCATTATCGGGGTCAGCCGGGCGCGGATTTTCTCAAGGTGGTGCCAACGGTGTGGGACGAAACCAAAGTGTTGGACGCCGCCGTAGGCGAGCATCTCGTGATAGCCCGGCGGTCCCGGGAAAACTGGTTCCTCGGCGCTTTGACGGATTCCCGCGCGCGCGACCTGCCGATCAAACTCGATTTCCTCGGGCAGGGCCGCTGGAAGATGCGCCTCTGGCGGGACGCGGCCGACAGCGACGTAAATGCCGAGCAAGTGGCGATCGTCGAACGCGAGGTCACCGCAGGCGACACGCTCGATCTTCATCTCGCGCCCGCCGGCGGGGCGGTCGCCCGCTTCGAGCCTGTTGTCGCAGGGCGAACTCCATGAAAACGCTGCACCTCCTGTTGCTGGTGTTGCTGTGCGGCACCGCGGTGCGGGCCGCTCCTGCTGCCCGGGCGAACGCGAGCATCCGGACGCTCTACCTTGTCCGCCATGGCGCGTATGATCGCGAGGCGAAGGATGACGCCGGCAGGGTGCTGACGTCGCTGGGGATCGCCCAGGCGCGTTTGGTCGGAGCGCGGTTGCGAGCCATGCCGGCGGCTTTTGATTCGCTCGTTGCGAGTTCGATGACGCGTGCGACACAGACGGCGATGGTAATCCGGGAGTCGTTTCCGGGTCTCGCCTTCGAGTGTTCCGATCTGCTCCGCGAGTGCACCCCCGCGACACGGCGCGCTGACATCATGGCGGGCGAGAAGCCCGCAGAACTTGCCGCGGCCGAGAAGCAACTCGAAGCGGCTTTCGCGAAATACTTTGTGCCGGCGACGGACCGTGATCGATCTGACGTTCTGGTCTGCCATGGGAACGTGATGCGCTGGTTCGTCTGCAAGGCTCTCGGCGTGGACACAAAGGCGTGGCTCGGCATTTCGGTCGCGCATTGCAGCCTCACGGTGATTCAGGTGACGCCGCAAGGCACTTACAAGGTCCTGGCGGTCGGTGATGTGGGCCATATTCCTCCCAACTTGCAGAGCGGGTTGACGCTCATGGAGCCTCAGTTGGTCACGCCATGAATAAGCATGGAATAAGGGACAGACAAATAATGCCACGCGGTGGAATGTGAACTTGGTGCAGGCGCTTGGCGCGGTTTGCGGTCTGGGGAGTTGACGGGGTGGACGGGACGTGCCGAGTCTGGTTTTATGCGGACCGCGCGGATCAAGTTTCCAACGAGCGAGGGCGATTCGCTCTATCATCTGATGACCCG